>VHBV01000258.1 GCA_016882165.1 Candidatus Pelagibacterales bacterium | reverse complement strand
CCAATTTCTAATTGAAAAATTATCAGCGCTATCATGAAGATATTTCATTGAAGAAATGTGAGTAGCCAATATTGCCAAAATACTCAGTGAAGTTCTCTCCGACTTCTCACTAATCAATGAAGCTGCTTCTGTTCCAATTAGAAATTGAGCAAGTTCCTCATATCCAACTTTTAAAAGAGCATCAACAAATTCCTGATTTGTTGCATCAGATCCGCGTTCTTCTTTTAATTTTTTTGCAAAAACAGCAAAAACCCTTCTTGCAGCATCAATCCAGAATTGATCTGAATTTCCTTTCTTTTCTTGAATGAATGCAGAAGCTAAGTAATCATAATCACTTTCGTTTCTGATCTCTTTAAAAAATGACCATGATTTTGATCTAGCATCAAGTGGATTTAGAATTATATCACGAGCAGGGTCATAATAGGTTGAAGTATAAGTACCCATCTTATCCCATATGATTGCAGCATCACCGTTTCTACGAATCTGATCCAGTAAATCTAGAATTCCGTTAGTTTTTCCTGTTCCTGTAGAACCTAAAATGATCGTGTGCAGAAATTCATTATTTTTTGGGAACTGTATTCCTGAAATGCTGTATTGCATCTTAAATGGTGAACGAAAATTCTTAATTGCATCTTTGAAATTGGACTTAAAAACCATCTGTTTAAGAAGTTTTGCAGGCACAATTTTCGTACCTCTTAAAAACTTCTCTTTGGCAAGGTTTCTGCCACGATAGATGAATAATATAATGAGGCTAATTATAGCGCTAAACGCCAGAATTATTCCATGAAAGAAACCACTTATTATTGTATCAATAATCTTATTTTTTTGCGCGACTAAAGTAAGATTTGATATAATAGCAGATGACTTTAGGTCATACAAATCACCATATCTTCCAGTAAAGTGGATATGTAAATTTCCACCGCCGAATGCCACAAAAAGTTTTGCGATATAAAATATTATCACCTCTTTAAAATCATAATAACCAAACTTGCTGCATACATAAAAAATATTGCCAAATATAACTATCAACAAACCCCACTTAGCTAAAGTGAGAGTAAGCTGGGTTGTCATATGAAAAGTATGTAAACTAGTCTGTCCGCCACGGATTAGATTTTTCATTCTTGACTCTGATCAAAATTATTAATTCCCAATTTCTCAGGAGAAATTTTCATAATTTTATCAAAGCCTTGTGATTGCTTTTTCTTTGATAACAGATACAAATCTTGGGATTCCTTATCATATTTCTTAGCTTCTAATAGTTCTTTATTAGAATTTTCAAAGAATTTGCGTATTGTAACATCAAACCTGTCAAACTTACCACTTAGAGCTACTTTCCTAAATAATTCTTCTTTTTCTGTGTATGTTTTCGGATTTATTTTCCTTATTTTCTCAATTTCTTTATCCGCAATATTATTAAAATCCTCTGAATTGTTATGCTGGAAAATAAGTTGTTGGAAACCAGCTTTATTAAAATCATCAGCAATTTCATAAGAAAGTTTAGCTTTACGAGAA
>VHBV01000257.1 GCA_016882165.1 Candidatus Pelagibacterales bacterium | reverse complement strand
CAAAGTATAATTCATTTGGCCTTCAACTTCCTTGTCGATCAGATCAGCTTGTGCCAAAGCGGTGCGGTCAGAAATATCCCAAAAAACTGGCTCGAATTTTTTCTCAACCAAATTTTTGCGATATAAATCAACGAAACTGGCTTGCGAAATTTTTTGCGATTCTGGTGAGATCGTTTGATATTTCTCGTTCCAATCAACTGAAAGCGCGATTGAGTTGAACAAAGCTTCAAACTCCAATTCTGCAGCTTCAACTTCTTCGCGGCATTTTTTTACAAAACTGCCGTGACCATTTTCCGCTTCATAAACTCCGGCTTTTTTTCCGATAATTTTTTCAACTAAACGCTCTGTTGGAAGTCCGTTATCATCAAAACCCATCGGATAAAAAACATCTTTGCCCGACATGCGTTGAAAACGCGCAACAAAGTCAGCTTGCGTGTAGGAAAAAACGTGACCCATGTGCAAAAGACCAGAAACTGTAGGCGGCGGAGTATCGATTACGAAAGTTTCAGCTTTGGTTTTGTCATTTTTAAAAGTGAAAATTTCTGCATTTTTCCAATGATTTTGCCAAAATTTTTCGCGTATTTTAGCATCATATTTATCAGGAAGAGATTTTGTATTTTTTGTCATATAAACATAAGAAAATCACCCGTTTCAAATTGCCAAAGGCAATTTGATCCACCCTCTTTTTCAAAGAGGACTTTTGGTGTGATTATTATTCAATTTCGAGAAGATTAGTAACATAACTACCAAGTCTATGAAGATAAATTTTATCACCAACAATAATTGGTACATGATAATTTCTTTCGCCAGTTTTAATAGTTTTTTCAATGTTACCATCAAATGGTGATATAATCAAAATTTCACCTTTCACGTTTGAAACCAAAAGCTTATTACCAGCCATCAATACACCATCATAAATTATTTTTGTTTGTGGTTTTTTATCTTTTTCCAAATTTGGCAATTGTTTAACCCACTTAACTCCGCCTGTTTTTCTATAAATTGCCATCAACTTATTGTCATTGTTTATTAAGTAGATAAAGTCACCAGCAATCCAAAAATCAACAATTCCTGCAATCTCTTTTTTCCATAAATAGTTACCATTTTTTGCATTAATTGCCATCATCAAACCACCATTACCAATCGAATAGACTACAGAATCTTTTACTATAGGAGTTGCATCAATGTCATTTAGATAAAAGTCAGAACTATTTGCTCTACCAATATTCAAATCTTGTGACCACAAAACATCACCGTTTTTTCTATTTACAGAATAAATTTCACCAGAAGAAAAAGAAGCTATAATATTTTCGTCATCTAATACTGGATCTGCGGCTCCAAGAATTGCTGTATTTCTTAAAATTGCAGAAACCACCCATTTTATTTCACCATTTTTTGCATCTAAAGCATAAAGCTTATTGTCATTTGTTGTGATAAAAACTGATTGTCCATCAGAAACTGGAGTAGAAACAGGAATTGCAGATATATTTTTTATCCAAAGAAGTTTTCCTTGGTTAGCA
>VHBV01000256.1 GCA_016882165.1 Candidatus Pelagibacterales bacterium | reverse complement strand
CTTTTTTTCCAAGTAACTTATAGTATTTTTTAAATCACTCAGAACTGGAGTTGCAATTTCAGCAGCAGCAGTTGGGGTTGGAGCTCTCAAATCTGCAACATAATCAATTAAAGTTGTGTCAGTTTCATGTCCAACAGCCGATATTATTGGAATATCAGAAGAAAAAACTGCACGAACCAAATCCTCATCATTAAAAGGCAATAAATCTTCAAAAGACCCTCCTCCACGAGCAATTATTATAACTTCTGGCTTTTCGCTAATCTTTAGCTTATTAAAAAATTTGATTGCTTTAATAATTTCTGACGCAGCCTTGTCACCCTGTACTAAAGTTGGATAAAGTTTGATATGAGTTGGACAGCGATCTTCAATTCTATGTTTTATATCTTGAATTACCGCACCGGTTTCGGAAGTAATAACACCAATAATTTTAGGGAAAAAAGGCAAAGGTTTTTTATGAATTTCATCAAATAAGCCTTCAGAAAAAAGCTTTTGGCGTCTTTTTTCAATCATTTCTAAAATTGCTCCAATTCCTGAAATTTCAATTTTTTCAACAATAATTTGATAATTTGATCTTCCCTGAAATGTTGTAACCTGGCCAAAAGCTATAACTTGTAAACCATCTGCAATTTCGAAATCAATCAGATTTGCCATATTTTTAAAACAAACAGCTGACAAACTTGATTCTTCATGTTTTAGGGAGAAATAAAGATGTCCTGATGAAGCTTTCTTGAAACCAGTAATTTCACCTTTTATTTTTACATAACCAAATGCATCTTCTACAACTCTTTTTATTGAACGAGAAAATTCTGTAACCGTAAATTCTGGGATATTAAAGGTCATTTTACCTATAGTTTTGGATATTGCCAATCTGGCTCAATTTCTTTTATTGTTTTAAGAAAAAAATCACGATTCAACAAATCATAGTGCGGAATTTTTAAATTCTCTTCATCTACAACCAAATTTTCAATTGTTAAAATATCAATATCTATCTCTCTTGGAGACCATTTACCACGATCAACCCTGCCCAACTCTTTTTCAATATCTTTTACTATTTTTAGAATTTTTATAGGAGGAAAATTAACTATATCAATTTCAGCCGAAACCGCAATATTGAAAAATTCTTGGTTCCAACTTTCTGGAGAATTAGGAAGAAGAAGCGCAGAGTTTTTCAGAATTTTTGATCTCTTTAAGTTTTTCAACAACAATTTTTCTTGAAGCATTTTAAGAGCTTTATCAAGATAAGGTTGTTTGTCTCCAAGATTTGAACCAAGACCAAAAATTATTTTCATTTTTATAACTTAATTCCAACTTTTTGCAAATCAGAATCAACCATCATTTTAACTAATCCTTTGAAATCAACTTTTGGTTTCCAACCAAGTTTTTGTCTTGCTTTGGAAGAATCGCCGATCAAAAGATCAACTTCTGCTGGACGGAAGTATTTTTCACTAATTTCAACATGCTTTTTCCAGTCCAAACCAGCATAACCAAAAGCTTCATCAAGAAATTGCTTTACAGAGTAAGTTTCACCAGTAGCAA
>VHBV01000255.1 GCA_016882165.1 Candidatus Pelagibacterales bacterium | reverse complement strand
TTCTTAAATATTGTTTGTCGATTTTTTGCATTTAACGAAAATGCAGCTACATAACCTTTCTTTCCTAACGCCGCTTTTTTACAAGCATCTTGAGTAGCAAAGTTACGTAAAATATCCAGATCCGCATCATCTTTTTTCTCACCAATAAATTTAATTATTTGACCCAAAGCTGCTGCTCTTGGAGTGGTATTATTACAATATTTGGCTTCTCCAAATATGATATGTTGAGATGTGCTTTCTGTATGAAAATCAAATCCTTCGTTGCCAGAAATTCGGCCTTTAAGTAATTCAGATAAAGGAAATTTAATATGTGATTTTTCTTCTAAGGCAAGTTGGGCTGAGTGTGAAATCATGTATTCACCAAAATCTGCAGTAACCTCATTTGTAATTTTTTTTAGGATGCCGTTTACCAATTTTTCTATAGTTGGTTCGGCTCTTGCCCTATAAGACGCCTGAGGGACTATATCCATCTTGTCGATCCAGCTTTTATTAGAAATCGATGTAATCATTTCCTGGG
Source organism: Candidatus Pelagibacterales bacterium (assembly GCA_016882165.1). GTDB lineage: Bacteria > Pseudomonadota > Alphaproteobacteria > Rickettsiales > UBA1997 > UBA2645. The sequence continues at coordinate 1,025 of VHBV01000255.1, read as the reverse complement.
CACACTCGTAAATTTTACTAACTTTTGCATGAATGCAAAAAACTTTGCACGAAGTGCCATGCGATGATTGATCTATTTCATTATAGCTAATTATTTCCATGTTTTGGTAAGCTATAATTAATAACATCATTCAACAAGATTTTGATTTTTTGTTCACAAATCTTATCCGTTAAATTCAGTAGTTTATTTACATCTTTTGCTAAAATTTCTAAATCTTGCTTGCAAATCCGGAAATCCGGATCGTATCTACCACCAATATAAGCATATTCTAATAGGTTAAACCGATCTTCATCTTCCTTGGTTGCCTTGGAAAAAATATCCTTGAACTCAGGAGAGCATTTTTCAGATTTTTTACCAAGAATTTCTAAAAAATGTTCGCGAGGAGTGTAATTGGTAAAAACTAAAAGAATGGCTTTGTAACAAGATTCGGCAACTTGGTGGAGATGAAATGCAGCTTGAGTTAAAAATTTTTCTTTTCCTGTAGCATCAAAATTACTCAAATTTGAATTGTAATCGCCAAGAAACATTTGGGATTTGTCAAACCAATAATCGAAGTGCTTTTGTGCTATTTGACTTCTTTCCTCATTTGTCAGATTCTTCTCGTCAGCTAACTCAAATTTTCCGCTATCAAGAAGCATGATTCCTTCTTTCTTAATATCAGAAAAAAAATACTGACCTTCTGAAAGTTTTTTATTTAGCTCTTCAATATCGTGGGTGAGAATTTTCGGAAAGGCACTTAAGTTAAGGCTTTGTAATTCTTCAGAAATTCTGCCCCATAAAAGAGAATTAAGGGCTACATCTTTTTTGCCCGTAACAACCAAAATATCATAATCGGAAACATGTCCAGTTCGACTGTTTGGATTGATATCTTTTGCTTCTTTGTAATTACCTCTGGCGTAAGAACCAAAAAGGATGATCTTTTCGATATTATCACAATTCTTCTTAATAACGGCAACAATGCGCTCTAGTTCGCTCTTTTTAGCATCTGGTAAGTGATTTATCGAAATTTCCATCAAAATTAGTCA
>VHBV01000254.1 GCA_016882165.1 Candidatus Pelagibacterales bacterium | reverse complement strand
GAAATTTGATTGGCAGTTTTATTTCCCAGAAGTTGTGAAATTAAATTTGCTGTTTCCATATTGTTTGCTGAGAATGTAATACGGAAAGTTGAGTTTGATAAGAAAGAGTTCATTCCACTTTCTTCGTAAATTCCTTTCAGCTGTTCAGTATCTTGAATAATCAAGAACAGACGAACTTTATAACCACGGAAATAAGCAATACCTGCAAGAAATTGCTCCATTTTACCCAATGTTGGAAACTCGTCCATTAGCATCAGAACACCATATTTTTCATGAGGTTGTGGCATTTTTGCAGTAAAAAATGCTGCAGCTTGCTGATAAAACATGTTCATTAGAGGTTTTAGACGACTAATGTTATCAGGAGTCAAGCCAACATATGCAGTGTGAGTAGTTGTTTTGAATTCGTGTAAACTAAAATCAGAAGTTGCGGTTGTTGTATCAATCAAAGGGTTTGCCCAAAGTTCTAGAGACGAGTTTGCAGTTGATGTTACAGATCCTCTTTCTTTGTCTGGTTTTTGTAGGTATGATGCAATATTCATATAAGAAACTGGGTGAATTTTTTTACCCATCGTATCTAAAACAACTGCTAAATTATATACTACGTCATCGTTTCTTAAAGTTCTTACAACTTCTCCTAAAGTTGCTGGTTTTGAATCATCAGCTACCAGATAAAGCATTACACCAGTTAAGAGTGCGCGTGCTTCGTTTTGCCAAAATTCTTGTTCAGGAAGAAGGAAGTTGCAAATTTTCTGTACGTCATCCACCATTTGTCCTGGTTTTTTAGAAATCCAGTCCATTGGGTTGTAACAATGAGAAACTCCATCTGGATCAGCTGGGTTCCATAAAAAAACTTTTTGTTTAAGATGTTTTTTTCTCCAACCAGAAGTTAATTCATAGTTTTCAAGTTTAATATCGTGTACAATAACAGATTCTTCCCAAAATAAAAGATTAGGAATTACGAAGCCTACACCTTTACCCGAACCTGTAGGAGCAAATAAAAGAATGTGTTGATATCCACCCGCAATCAGCATTCTTTTTTTATACATTCCAAGTAAAATTCCTGTTTTTGAGCGCAAGCCCATTTTTTTGATTTCTTTATTTTCTGCCCATTTAGCTTCTCCGTGAATTGATTCTGGTTTTTTAAATGGTCTCCAATCCATAATCGGAGCGCGAAAAATCCAAAATATTGTTGCTAAAATTGAGTAAGGTAAAACAGTGTTTAGCCAAAGTTTTAGTGTGAAGTAATTGTAACTCTCTAGAGTAAGTTTCTCGTAATTCTGGAAGTAAAATTTCCAGTAAGAAGATAAGGTTTTGAATAGATAGATGAATTGCTTATCAATTGAGAGAAGAGCATATCCTTTAATAACTTCCCACTTTCCTGTAACGCTTATTATAACAAGGCTTCCTGTTATATAAAAGCATAATGCAAGGACAAAAATGACTAAGAAAAGTATAATAAAGAAATTTCTAAAATGTCTTACGAAAGGGGTATCTTGTGACATTCTTAATCTTTAAGAAATTGGGTTAAAATTTTTATCAAAATATTATGGTTAGTTTGTAGGAAGCAAATA
>VHBV01000253.1 GCA_016882165.1 Candidatus Pelagibacterales bacterium | reverse complement strand
GTCAAACTAAAACAATGATCGTTGAAGTTAAACCAGAAAAACAAACTAAAGAACCTTCCAATCCAAAAAAAAAATCTTATAAAAATGACGTAGTGACATTTGTAATAAATGAAGCAAAGTGGAAAGCCGCCAAGACTGTGTGCGATTCTAATGAATGGGAATTTAAACTTTTAACAGAAAAGAACATATTTAAATGAATTCAATAGAGCACATAAAAACACTAATAGAAGCAGCTGGTGGATTACAAAGAATCAATAGGTATAATGTTACTTATTATTCTCCAGCATCAGATGTAAACAATTCAATTCCTGCCCAAAAAATTGTTTTTGGTGGAAGAGAAATTTTTACTTTAGCTGATACTTTACCCGGACCAGATAAAGGAAGAATGATTCCTGTTGGCATTGGATACGGAAAAGAAGAAGCTACTCTATTAGTCACGTTCCCTGTAGAACAAAACTGGAACACATATAAGCAAATAGAAGACTGGATGAATACTATGGTAAATGATGGATCCAATCCAGACTTTTTCTATGGCTTTTCTTTCGGTAGGCCATATGACGAATACGCTAGATTAGGAACCATGTGGGTAGAATGCTTAGATATGAATGGTAATATTATAAAAACATTTACATTTAGAGAAGCATTTCCAATAAAATTAACTCCATTACAAATGCAGGCAGACATATCAAATCAATTTTTAACTTTCGATGTATTATTTACCTTTAGAACATATTCAGTAACACCATGAGCAAATTCACAAGAACATTTCCAAAATACGAGTGCGTCCAACCAAGCAACAAGTCTAATTTATCATTTAGACCTTTTTTGATCTCTGACGAAAAGGCATTGTTGCTGATAAAAGAAGAAAAAAACACATCTCTTATAGTCAAAAATATAGTAAATGTGCTAGTATCCTGTTTTGACAATTTAGATGTAAATACAATGACTTTACAGGATGTGGAATATTTGTTCTGTATTTTAAGAAGCAAGTCCGTTGGTGAAATGGTAAAAGTAAATTTTACTTGTCCAACAACAAACGAAAAAATAACATCCGCAATTGATTTAAGTACGATAGTTCCAAATAGCGGAGCTAAAACATACGAACTAAAATTAGATGAAAATTACAAAATTGTTTTTCAGGAACCTTCCATTACAAAAATTATTTCCATAAAAGGAAACTATGACACTGATCATCTAATCAAGGCAAGCATTTGCAAAGTGTTTAAAGATGATTCTGTATTTGAAGATTCAAGTTTGAGCGAAGAAGATCTTGAAGAGATTATGAAAAATCTAACAACAAAAGAACACTTAGAACTTAAAAAATTTATTTTGAATCTTCCAAAATCATGTGTTGATGTTTCATACAAAACAAGTGACGATGTTGATAGAAAAATGAGAATGGACGGAGTACTGAATTTTTTTACCTATGCCTGAATCACATTGACTTAGTTCTATTTTATAAACTAAATTACTTTTTGATATCAAACAAAGTAATGTCGATTCAGGAAATAGAAAATAGCATACCTTGGGAAAGAGAAATATATTTTAACCAGCATAAAACAAAACTAGAAGAAA
>VHBV01000252.1 GCA_016882165.1 Candidatus Pelagibacterales bacterium | reverse complement strand
AATCCTTGAACATGACTTATTTCATCAATTGACTGTTTAGACAACTTTCGTATTTGAACTCGACCAAAGTATGTGCCACCTGGATCATAAGTTTTTTTATCATCATCCCAAACTTGAACCTGCCCACTCCAACTATTGCTGTTAGAGTAGGCATATTCTAAAATTTTTACTTGATCGTGATATTCTATTTCAAAAGGCAGACCAAATAACAATGGTCTGTCTTTTTTCGCCAATTCAGTTAAAAACATTAATTCAACTTAATATCTTTCGTGAGTTCTTTATATTGACGAACAGTTGAGTTATACCAATTTGTAAAATCTCCAGGGGTTTGCATATATGCGTCTTTACTTGTAAAATCTCTTTTATAAAGATTTTGAACCGATTCAGATTTTTCAGCTTTCAGCAAAACCGTTTGCAATTCATTAAAAGTAGAATTTGACATATCTTTGTTTACATAAATTGCAAAAATTCCACTTAAATGTTCCATGTCTTTAAAACCAACATCTTTTAGCAAAGAAATTTTATTGTATGTTGTTTTTCCTGTAAGGCCAAGAAATTTAGTGTCTGTTATTGCTTTGGCAACGGCATCACCTAAAAATTCAAATGTTAAATCAGTATGACCGCCCATTACACTTAAAAAAGCTTCATTTGTGTCTTTGAAATGAACCATTACAACATCTTTACCTTTAAGAGTTTTTGCAAATGTTTCTGCCATCAAGTGTGTGCTAGATCCGGCGCCGGCTGTTGCAATTGAAAGTTTTTTCTGTTTTAAAATTTCATCCAAAGATTTATTTTTAGATACCAAAACTGCTGGAGCAAATCCCATCACCATTAGCGGCTTAAATTGATTAAAGTTGTATTGTGTGTCAGGATACAAATTTGGTCTTACAAAAAAGGCAGCTGAATGTGCCAGTATGATATTTTTTGGATGTTGACCGATTACATACTGACTTGCAATAGCGCCGCCAGCGCCAGGCTTATGTTCGAATACAAATTCATATTTGTTTTGTTCTTTATTTGCCTGTTCAAGTATTTGTCTAAAATATGTTCCTTGTGTGCTACCAATAGCAAAACCCCACACACCTGAAATTTTTTCATTAGCAAAAACATTGAAAGATAGTAGAGACAAAAACATTGTAAAAATAAAATTTTTCATTTCATAATTTCCTTTTTCATAAAAAAATGGTTTCTTTATCCGGACTTGCGCCGAACTTTCTCGCTTACAAGGTACTTACAAGGTGAGCACATTGTTATATATGTTTTAATGGATAAAAAAATTTAAATTTCGCCTAAAAATTCTTTTGGCATATTTTCATTTACTACTTTGCCATCAATATCCGTATAAGTGACATAATTTTTATCATCAATCATAGCAGCGCCATTGAAAAAATACTTATCTTCATTTTTATAACGCTCAATTTGCTTCTTTTTGCAATCACGAACACGAATTACTTGTTGGCCGAGCCATTTTGATGTATTGTAATCAGAATGTGCTGCAATTTTCTTCGCTTCTTCTTCATTTTCAGCAAAAACTATGTGAACTTCAGCAAAAGTTGAAATTGTTTCGACAGCAAATCGCT
>VHBV01000251.1 GCA_016882165.1 Candidatus Pelagibacterales bacterium | reverse complement strand
AATTTGCCGGAGTGTTAGATCAAGTTTGAGCCATTACATTTACTATCTTTCTGTAGAAATCTAATTATATCTCTTGCGCAGCTTTTCTTGCTAATTCATCGACTATTTCATTAAAGTGGTTCCCACTGTGACCTTTAACCCAAATCCATTCAATGTTGTGTTTTGCAACTTCTAAATCTAATTCTTTCCATAATTCTTGATTTTTTACTGGTTTTTTATCAGCACTTTTCCAATTATTTTTTTTCCAGGAAAAAATCCATTTAGTAATACCATCCATTACATATTTGCTGTCAGTATGAAGTTTAACTTTAGAAGATTTTTTTAGAGTTTTTAGTGCTTCAATTGCAGCTCGTAACTCCATCTGATTGTTTGTAGTTTCTTTTTCTGCACCATAAATTTCTTTTTTATGCTGTTTATAAAGCAAAATCGCGGCATAACCACCTTTTCCAGGGTTTCCCAAGCAAGCCCCATCTGTATATATTTCAACTATATCATTAATCATTGGCTAAGAATTTCGGATTTTGTTTTAGCTGCTTCAATTGCTTTTTCAAATAAATTTTCAAGTGATTTTTTGTTTTCTAAAATTTCTAAAGCTGCTTCTGTAGTTCCACCTTTTGATGTAACTGACTTTTTTAATTCAGCAAAGTTTAAGTCCGAATTACAAGACATTAAAGAAGTGCCTAAAAATAGAGTCTTAACTATTTCTGCAGATTCTTCATTGTCTAAACCAAGTTTAATGGCAATTTTGGTAAATATTTCTTGTAAATGAAATATATAGGCAGGTCCTGATCCAAAAATTGCAGTTGTTGCGTCAAATAGTTTCTCATTTTGTAAATCAAAAGCATGACCAAATTTAGAAAATATTTTATGTAAGTTTAGTTTTTCAGATTTGTTGATATTTTTATTGCAAAGATATGGAAAAATTCCTTGAGAATCTTGAATTGGAAGGTTTGGCATTGAGCGAATAATTTTTTTGTCCTTGCCCAAAATTTTTTCAAAGAAAGCTATTTTTTTACCAGCTAAAATTGAAACAAAAATAGTTTCTTTATGAAAAATTTGTTCCTTCATAAAATTATGCAAAACCTCTTCTGAATCTTGTGGTTTTATGGCAATAAAAACTAAGTCTGCCTTATATTTTTGATCTAAATCTTGTGAACTTTTTATGTATTTAAAGTTAAAAGACTGGTTGTTATTTGTTTTTTTTAGAACAGTTATTTGATTATTTTTAAATTTGCTTTCATTAACTAAGTTATTAGCAATGATTGAACCCATTTTCCCACAACCCAGGAAAAAGATATTTTTTATTTTCATAAGATTAGCGTTGTTAGAAAGTTATAATTTCTAAATTTTTTCTGATTATATATAACAATAAAATTTCTTGTCATCGTGAGCGCTATTAATGGTGCGTGGCGATCAATCTTTATCAAGAAGATTTATGTTTTGGTATATTTAATTCTTAACTAAGATATTTAGCAAAAACTATATTGATTCAGATTCAAGTTTTTTTGATTTTTACGAAGAATGAACTAACGCCAGATTTTTTTAGATCTTTTTTCTGGCGTCAGTCTCAATGAGGAAAT
>VHBV01000250.1 GCA_016882165.1 Candidatus Pelagibacterales bacterium | reverse complement strand
TCAATTAACAGAAACACAATAAACAAAATATTCAATGAGATACGCCAACATCTTTTTGCTAAGATTGAATAATTTTGGAGCTATTGCAAAAGAAGACTAGCAAAATTTAACGGATTAACTGATGAGAAATTTGTTTTGCATTTAAAAGAAAGCGAATTTAGGTTTAATAATCGTAAGCAGGATCTATATAAAATCTTGCTCGAAATTATCAGAAAAAATCCGCTTAACTAGTCAAGACCCAATTTTTTAGCTTAATTTTATGTTTAAAAAACTTATTTCGTTAAAAACTTTTCTTCTAGGCCATAATCTAAAGCAAAATTCAGAACAAACGGCAACAAATTCAACTCCGCATTCACTCAAAACAATAGATGTAGTTATACCAGCACACAAAAAAGATCTTGAAATTTTAAATCACGCAATTGAAGGCATTAGAAAAAACGGTTCTAATGTTCGAAGAATAATCGTAGTTTCCAAAGAAAAATATACCAACAAAGCAGAATGGTTTGATGAATCATTGTACCCATTTTCTTATCAAGAGATTTCTGAACTAGTTAATGGGAATTCTGTGGGATGGCACTTTCAACAACTATTAAAATTATATAGTGTTCTTGTAATTCCAAATATTTCTGAAAATGTCCTAGTATTGGATGCTGACACTATTTTTTTTAAAAAAGTAAAGTTTTTTTCGGATGATAATTTGCCGCTTTACAACTTGGCAAAAGACAAAAATTTGGATAAGTCTGAGTTTCATCAAGCAAGTTTATCTCATATTAAAAAAGTTTTGCCAGAAATTGCTGAAAAATTGCCAAAGAAATTTGAAAATATTTCTGGAATTTGTCATCACATGTTATTTCAAAAGAAATTGATTTTAGAGTTATTTTCTCTAGTAGAAAAAAATGATGTTGATGGAGATCTCTTCTACAAAGCATTTCTTAAATATCGAACTAAATCTCACTCAATTGCTGAATATAATTTGTATTTTTATTTTCTTGTAGCACTTCACCCAGAAGCCTATAAAATAAGAATGTTAAAATATAAAAATACAGCAGATACACGTTTCTGGAAATATCTTTTATTTCGTAAGTATCACTATTGTTCATTTCATTCTTATATGAGAAAGTAAAAGTTTTTACTTTTAAAAAAGTTTAATCAACGATACTCCACTTTTTGATCAAATAGTCGCTAACTGCTTTTGATTCTGCATTGTTCAAAGCGCGATTGAAAATTATAATTTCTCCGATTGTTCCTGTAAAAAATCTACCAACTCTCAAAGCACTTGTCTCAGTTGAAGTGATAGTGCTGTTACAATTTGAACATGTAATAACTGATTTTCCATTAATTTCAATTGACATTGGTCCAGATGAAATTTTCTTAAAACGAAAAACAAGTGGTTTAGACAAGTATTTTGAACTTGAACCTCCCAATGAATAAGAAATTCTAGAAGAGTATTCTATTTGACAGGTACCCAAATAAGTAGACAATTACTGCCTTCCAATTTATTTATTTTTTAACTAATAAATTAAGGAGTAAAGTTATGCCGACAGGATATCCAATATTAAACACCAAACAAAAACAAGAAATC
>VHBV01000249.1 GCA_016882165.1 Candidatus Pelagibacterales bacterium | reverse complement strand
GTTGAAGAATATCATGCTTTACAAGAATCAATTTATGCAACACTAGATGCTGTTCAAGTTGATGAATATAGCTTGGAAGATTATAAAAAAATTTAATTAATTATTTGATAATTGGAGCAACTGATAAAAAAGTTGCTCCAAAAAATGTTTCATGCATTTAGAACAACACATCTTTAAAAATAGATATTTTTAATCTAGCACAAAATGACTATCTTACTAATAGATAACTACGACAGCTTTACCTACAACCTTTACCACTACGTAATTGAGGCAGATAAAAAAAATAAAGAAGAAGTAATCGTAAAAAGAAATGACAAAATTTCCATTGATGAAATCAAATCACTAAATCCACGTGGCATAATATTATCACCTGGACCTTGCAGCCCAAGTGAAGCTGGAATTTGCTTGGAAGTAATTGATAAACTGAAAGGTATTTTCCCAATTTTTGGTGTATGTCTAGGTCATCAAGCTATTGGACAAGCTTTTGGTGGAAAAATAGTAAAAACTTATCCAATGCATGGTAAAATTAGCGATATTTTTCACGAAGGTAAAAATCTCTTTAAAGACTTACCTTCTCCTTTTAAAGCGACTAGATATCACTCTTTAATTATTGAGAAAGAAACCTGTCCCAGTGATTTAGAAATTACAGCTCAAACCAAAGATGGAATTATTATGGGCGTTGCACATAAAAAATATAATATTTCTGGTGTACAATTTCATCCAGAGTCAATTGCTTCAGAGCATGGTCACAAAATTATCAGAAACTTTCTTGATTTAATTTAATGTCAGATATTAAAAAACTATCAACTTTCAGTTCAAAAAATTTTGAAGAAATTTTTGATAATATAATAGATTTAAAGATCAGCGAAGAAGAAGTCAAAAAAATCCTAATAGATTTAAATGAAGCTAACTTACCAACAAATGCTTTTATAGGTGCGGTTTGTGCTTTAAAAAAAAGGATGAAGCAAATTTCCGCTCCAAAAAACTCTATCGATGTTTGTGGAACTGGTGGTGATAAATTAAATACTTTAAACGTTTCAACGGCAGTTTGTTTTGTGGTTGCTGCTTCAGGAGTTGTTGTGGCAAAACATGGAAATAAAGGAATTTCTTCAAATTCCGGATCGGCTGATATTTTCTCCGAACTTGGAATAAAATTCTCCTCAGAAACATCAGAAATCGAAAGAAATTTATCCGAAAAGAAACTTTGTTTTTTATTTGCACCATTCTTTCATGATGCTCTAAGAAACGTTGCACAAATTCGCAAAAGTTTAGGAATTCCAACAATTTTCAATTTTCTTGGTCCACTTTTAAATCCTGCTAATACATCTATCCAACTAATTGGAGTTTCAAAAAAAGATGTAATGCCTAAAATTTTAGAAACTTTTCAAATTGTATCTCCAAATATTAAGGCACAAGTTGTCCATGGTGTTGATGGAATGGATGAAATTACTCTAACAGACAACTCTTATTCACTAACTTTAGAAAATAATAAAATATCTGCAGAAGAAATTATTAATCCTGAGAATTTTGGTTTAAAGAAAGTTTCTATTCATGATTTAAAAGGCAAGGACCCTAAATACAACGC
>VHBV01000248.1 GCA_016882165.1 Candidatus Pelagibacterales bacterium | reverse complement strand
GCTCCTCCAGCTCCAACAACTACCACATCAAATTCGTGATCTATAACTTGATAAGTTCCAATTTTTTGTTCTGACATTTTTTATAAAAATTTTAAGTATTTATTATAATTTTTTTAACCAATTAAATGAAGTCTGATTATAGCTGTAATAACTGCAACTGCTGTTGTAATTGAAAGAAAATGAATAAGCATTATGTAAAAATGCATTTTAGTCTTGTTGCTGATATAGTCTTCTATTATAACTCTCATACCAAGAGAGCCGTGATAAAGAGAAGCGCAGAAAAATAAAATACCCATAATTGCATTTACTGGATATGCGAAGAAAACGGGCAAATAACCTTGCGGATCGTCAAGAATTTTTACGAAAGAAAAGACTAGCCATAAAACGAGTGGAATAAGCGCAACTGCTGAAATTCTTTGGTTTAACCAGTGATGAGCGCCAGTTTTAGTTGAAGGGGCAATTTTTTTTGTCATAAGTTAAAATAATTTAAAATAAATAACAGAACCAACTGTTAATGTTGTTAAGACGATAGCTGAAATTATAACTAAGAACCCATTTGTACGAGCAGTTTCTTTATCAAAACCTTTTCCTAGATCCCAAAATAAGTGGCGGATGCCATTGCAAAAATGGTAGTAAAGAGCAAAAGTAATGCCACATCCGGCAATCCAAAGAATATAACCCATCAAGCCTTTAATTAAGCAATCACAAGATTCTTCATTTTGTTCAGTAACATTCATCTGATACGTGTAAAACACAAGATACCAGCAGATTGTAACTATTGAAAAATATAAAATAACACCGGTAAGACGATGAAAAATTGAAGTGATTGATGATACGTTCCATCTGTAAATTTGCAGATGTGGAGAAGTAGGAAGTTTTTTATTTTGTAAATTTTGCTTTGACATTTTTTTTAAGAAAAATTACTTAAGTGATATGTAGCGTTAAATTTAGAACTGACTAAATTCTTTGCAAGAGGAATTTTTTAATTTTTAGAAAGTTTTTTTGATAAAAATTATCAAAAATCGATCTTAGAAAAATTTAAAATTATATTTTATTTCTTTTTTTATTCTTCAATTTTTCCAAACTCCAGAGAAACTTGTTTCCAGATATCGTATTTATCAACTGGTAAGTTTCTTAGAGGACTGCAAAAATCTAATGCCCTTCTTACATTATTAACAATAGTTTTGTAATCTTTATCTTCATTATATCTTTTATCATCCAAGTCATCTTCTAAATTTGATTTTATGAAGCCATCGCGACTTATTTCAACTGATACAATGATTGATATTTTATCTTCTTCCAAATTATTTTCTTCCAAAGATCTTCTATAACAGGCTGTAAGTTGAGAACGAATATTAAATTTTTCACGAACAGAAAGGTTTAGACTTTTAAGATTATTAATTTGTTTTTCGCTATTATTGCTTTTGGAATCTTCCAATACTTTTTCTTCTTTTTTATCTTCTTTTTCAGGTACTTTTTCTTCTTTAATTTTTTTCTCAGGCGTCTTTTTAGTTTCTTCTGCTTTTTCTTTTTTCTCCTCTTTTGCTATAACTTCTTTTTCCTCTTTTTTAACTTCTTTTTCTTCTTTTTTAGATTTT
>VHBV01000247.1 GCA_016882165.1 Candidatus Pelagibacterales bacterium | reverse complement strand
AGATTTATCATCAGTTTCACTACCTTCCAATTCTAAGTAAGGCCCATATGGTCCAATTTTAACTAAAATATCAAAACCTGTTTTTGGATCTTTACCTAAATTTTTTGGCTCAAACTGCGGTTTTATTTCTCTATTTTCTTCATCAACTTCACCATCTTTATCAAAAACCTGCATTGTGTGTTTACATTCAGGATAATTTGAACATCCTATAAAAGATCCGAACTTACCAAGTCTTAAACCAAGCTTACCTTTGTTACAAGTTGGACAGTCATTTTTAACTTCACCTTTTTCATTTAAGCCAAAAATACGTCCCAATATTTTATTATTTAGAATATCTAAAACTTCAGGAAATGGTTTTTCACTAACCTCACCTATATTACCATTAAAGTCTTTCCAGAATTTTTTCAAAAAATTCTTCCAATTCATTTTACCATTAGAAATAACATCTAATTCGTCTTCTAAATCTGCAGTATAACTAAATTCAACATATTTAGCGAAGAATTCTTTTAAGAACGTAACTACAATTCTACCGCGTTCTTCAGGGAAAAATCTACGTTTATCCAATTTAACATAACCACGATCTTGCAAAACTGAAATAATTGCAGCATAAGTTGATGGCCTTCCAATTCCAAGTTCTTCCATTTTTTTAACTAAACTTGCCTCAGAATATCTTGGAGGGGGCTCGGTAAAATGTTGTTGTGGCTTCACATCAATTAAACCCAAAGATTCTTTTTCTTTTAATTCTGGCAAGTTTTGTTTTGAATCATCTTCGTCACTCTCATTATCATCACGATCTTCACGATAAACTTTATAAAAACCATCAAATTTTATTGTTGACCCTACAGCTTTGGCTTTTGCGTATGATGGAATTGTTACTATTTCTGCAATGACCTGATCAAAAACCACATCAGACATTTGAGAAGCAAGCGTTCTTTTCCATACCAAATCATAAAGTGCAAATTGAGAATCATCTAAATATCTTCTTACCTTATCAGGTGACAAAGTAAAATCTGTAGGACGTATTGCTTCATGAGCTTCTTGAGCATTTTTTACTTTGCTTTTAAAAAGATTAGGAGAATCTGGTAGGTAATTTTTACCATATGTATTTTCTATTGTTTTTCTGACAGCAGAAACGGCTTCAGGAGTTACATCAACTGAATCTGTTCTCATATAAGTTATTAAACCCTGAGCGCTGCCATCAATTTCAACTCCCTCGTAAAGCTTCTGAGCAATAGTCATTGTTCTGCTAGCAGAAAAACCAAGCTTTCTTGCTGCTTCTTGTTGCATAGAAGAAGTAGTAAAAGGTGCTTGAGGACGACGTTTTGCTTGCTTTTTAGTTATTGATAAAACTTGATAAGTTTTTGATTGAAGCAGTTTTTTAATATCTTTTGCTTGATCTTGATTTACTATAGAGAACTTTTCTAGCTTTTTTCCATCTATTTCTACAACGCTTGCTTGAAATTCTGAGTTTTGATTATTTTTCAAATCAAGTTTAATATCCCAATATTCTTCGCTCTTAAAAGCTTCTATTTCATCTTCGCGATCACAAATTAAGCGCAAAGCAACTGATTGAACACGACCAGCAGATCTACTACCAGGCA
>VHBV01000246.1 GCA_016882165.1 Candidatus Pelagibacterales bacterium | reverse complement strand
TAATAAAAATAACAACTTTGAGAAAAAAGAAGTAGTTAATGAAAGTTCTGATAAAAATGAAAAAAGAAGACATGGTGGCAACTCAGATCGCAAACCAAACAGGTTTTCAACTTCAAGAAACTCAGATTCTCGTTTTCAAAAATCCGATTCTTCTAAACAAAGAAGATCTCAAAGAGATAGATTTGAAAAAGACGATAGAAGCGAAGAAAGCGAACCGTTAGCTAAGAAAATATTGCGTAAATTTGGTTTTTCTAAATTTGGAAAAGACTCAGCATCAGATTTTGACAATAAAAACCGTGGCTTTAAAAGTGGCACAAAAAGCAGAAGTGGAAATTTCAGAAGCTCAAATAACGAATATTTTAAAGATGGTAACAGAAACAGACCTAGAACACCTGGAAAAACAACATCAAATCAAAAATCATCTTCTTTCAAATCTAACAGAAGTCCTTTCAAAAGAAGCAAAACATCTTACTAAAGAATAAGATGCAAATTTAATCTCTAGAATCTGTAAAGATCTTAGAGATTAAATTATTAAAGAAACTAAGAAATAAGTTCTAGATTTCCAGCAGAAACTTTACCTCTGTTGTTTTCTTCTTCGTAAGAAACTTTTTGACCTTCTTGCAAATTACGAATTCCTTTTTCTTCAAGTTTGCTGATATGAACAAAAATATCTTTACTACCATTATCTGGTTGAATAAAACCATAACCTTTGGTTGTATTAAACCATTTTACCGTACCTGTTATTGCCATTGTTTTTTAGTTTGTTAGTTGATTAATGCCTAAAGTTTTTAAGCAAAAAATGTTGTTTAACGAATGAAAGGAGAAAAATAACCAGAATCAGTATTAATAAGTTTAAAAAAACCATCAAAGCACAGAAAATAATTAAGCTTCATCAACATCAATTAAGCAGCATTTCATTTTTATCATATAATTTCTTGTTTTACCAGCCTTATTTTTCAATTATAATTCTATAAGGTTTTTTTGACAATTATCACGAAATAAAAAACTAACATTAAAAGACTGTATTATCCAAAAATGTCTCATCTTGAAGCAACTTATTAACCTTGCCAATTCACTTTAATATTATTCCTTGTTCTTAATAAAATATGGCTACAAATATTTCCTCTGTTCATTTTTTTAGGAATTGAACCTTCTATTATATGAAGCAGCAATTGTTTTTTGTTTTATCTTCATTTTTTTTGTCCAGTGAAAAATCGCTATTTAAATTTTTTTCTTCTATTTTTTATTGTATCAATTGCTCCAATAAAAAGTTATTCTCAAACAAATAAAACTTCACCTAAACAAGTAAATAAACATAAAAAATCAAATTTATCTTCAATAAAAAAGTCATCTTCTGAATCAGCAAAACCTTTAGCTACTCTTCATTTTAACAAAGAAAATTTAAAAGAAGAAAATATTATTAATAATCCTACTTCTAATGAAGAACTATTGATTCCAGTAGTTAAAAATGAAAAATCTGAACTTACTACTTCAGTTGAAAAACCAAAATTTGAAAATTGGAAAACTGAAGGTCATTATTTAGGATTAAATGCCACAAAAAGTTGGGTGTCCTAGCCCCCAAAACCCCCCTTACACCCCTTACACCCCCATAAAAACC
>VHBV01000245.1 GCA_016882165.1 Candidatus Pelagibacterales bacterium | reverse complement strand
TGCTCGCTCGCGATGACGAGGTGAGAACATAATTGCTCGCTTTCGATGACGAATTATTGAACTCCGTCATTGCGAGGAGGGCAACGCCCGACGCGAGAAAATTAATCCTTCAAGGGATAATCACCGAAAATTTTATAAAAAATGTTTGACACTATTGCAAAAATTAAATAGAGTTGAATCCTCTATCTTTAATTTAAATTTAAACGAGGATTTTCATGGAAAACAAAAACGCTCAATTAAAAGAACAAGTCAGCACTAGCGATATCCCAGAAAATGCTAAAAAAGCTCTTGAGATTCTTGATGAGTTAGAAAACTTTACAGTAAATCTTAGAAAAAAACTGATGGCTGAATTAAGACCAGGTGGAAATGTGGTTCATCTTAAACTTGACGACTCAAAATAAAAATCTTTTCTCTAAATTATCTAATCCTAATATAATCAAATTTTAAACTTAAAATATTGGGATTATTTTTTCTCTTTGGTTTGAATTACTGGCTTCAGTATCTTATATAAATAATTAACTTTTTATTTCACTTTCATTTATCGGAATTTCTTTCTTCAGCAAAGAAAACCCAACAATTAAGTTGACTGAAAATAAAAAAATAATAGCTGCCAGTGCCTCAAATATCTGATTTTGTTTATTTACAGAAGTAGAAATAACAATAATCAAGATTGTGAAATTGATATAGATGAAAGAAAGACATAAAACTTTTTTTACTCTATCTTGTGAAAAAGCAAGTGCTACTAATCCCAACAAACAAATCAGTATTAATAAAATATATAATGGCAAATAGTTTATCATATGACAAAAAAAGATAAGTTTTTTGCAATCTTTTTAGCATTTTTTTTACATCTAGCAAGTTTTAATTTTGCTTTGGCTGAAATAGTTAATTTGCAAAAAGAAGAAAATGTATTTGGTGATTGGAAAGTTTATTGCGAAACAGATGTGATGATGGAGAGCTCACATTGTAAAATTGCAACCAAGTTTTTTGATGATGTTTCTGTAATAACAATTGAACCCTCTTTAAAGCTTTTTAATCAGTTTTTGATAGTAATTCCACAAGTTAAAAATGGCAGTTTTGTTAAAATAAAAATTGATAAAAATGATATTATTTTATCAGATAATGTGCTTTTTAAAGATTTTGGTCTTGTTATCTTGGATAGCTCAAGAAAAAATAATATATATCAACAAATGAAGAGTGGTGATTTTTTATTTTTAAGATTTAATGTGCGCAATTCGGAAAAAGAGGTTACAGTAAAAATTAACCTTAATGATTTCAGAAACGCTTTGAATTACTATAATTCCAAGGTTTTTGAGAATTAGTTTTTATCAATCTATTAATTTTTTTAAAATTTATGACTACTCGTGTTGCAATTAACGGACTTGGAAGAATAGGAAGATGCGTTTTAAGAGCGCTTTATGAAAATCCTGAGTATAAAAATATTGAACTTGTTGCTGTGAATGGACCAGCTCCAATTGAAACTCATGTACATTTATTAAAATATGATTCAATACATGGAAGATTTTCAAAATCAGTTACTTCAGAAAACGGAGATTTAATTGTTGATGGTAAAAGAATTAAACTTTTAGCTGAAAGAGATCCAAAAAAACTACCTTGGTCAG
>VHBV01000244.1 GCA_016882165.1 Candidatus Pelagibacterales bacterium | reverse complement strand
TAAATTGGTCAAATACATCTGTTTTTTCGCTGCTAAACAAAGAAGAAAAATCAGGAAAGGCTGCAAGGTTAAAATTATTGCCATTTCCGTCATTGATTATGATTGTTGGAATTGAATTTGAGTAATCTGAAAGGTTGGTGTTGAGGTTGTATTTTGTGAGCAGATCTTGAAGATCATTTTGATTAACAATTTTAACTGAATAATAGCTCTCAATAAAGGAGACATATTCATCAAAACTCGCATCTAAATTTGTAAGGTTTTTCTTTTGAAGATAGGCATCTTCACCTTCCAAGGCTAATTTCTCAATATTATCAATGTTCCAAGTTGGAATAAGATCGCCATTAAAAAAATTTCCAGCTTCATCAATTTTTATCAAACCAGCTATGGCAAGAGCTGTCCATGTGAAGTCTATACAAGAGTTTTTGAGACCGTTATATTGAGAGCTAAAATTATATATTTCGTTGTCAAATGGATTATATACAAATTTTTGCAAATTTATTAGTTGATCTTGAGTTATATCAAATTCTTTTTTGTAATCACCTTGTTCTGTATTGAAGTTGTAGGCTATATTGTCATCATATTTTATTTCACCAGGTGCAATTGGGTTTCCTTCATGATCAGAATCAGGAGCAAATCCATAACTACCAATTATTTCTCCATTATCATTATAAAGTTCCCACCACATATGACCTGTTGCAGATTGTGTTGTAATGCCATTTTTTTGATTGGTGTGATCAGTTCCTGCATCCACTATTTTAATTACTAATTTTGGCATAATTTCTGAGTTTTATTATTAGTGATTGTTAATTTGTTATATTTTTAGACTATAAGATCCAATGATGATTTTAATTTCTGTCCCTTCAAATTCCAAAGCATCAGATTGAACTTCTGCTACTACCTTATAATTTCCAGGTTTTAGACTTGTGTGACTAAGAAAATATTTATAAAAATTTCCACCAGTACTCGTATGTTTTTTTACTTCTAAGACTTCATTGTAAATAACTTTCTTATCTGGGTCATTAAGATCAGTTATAGTTATGCGAATGTTGGGAATTGGAATGCCTTTATGTCTAATAACAGTTCCAGAAGATGTTAGTTCTTCATGATCAAGTAGATTTAAAACCCTATTACGATCACTAAATATTTCCTTTCTCTCCTCTTTAGTATATTTTTTATCATATTTTCTACCTTCCATGACCCAATAAATTGGATAAGTAACTACCTGAAAAGCTGTTAAAGCAAAGAAATTATTAATTTTAACCCAGCTAAACATTTTTTCTAAACTTTCACTTTTTCTTGGATCATGCCAAAAAAACTTCATCTCAAAAGCTATAATGTCCGAATCTAATTTAGCTCTTTCTTTCTCCGTTTTTATTCTCAAATCAATTTCCGCTTTGTTATTTTTTTTAGAAATATCAATTGGTAACGCATAAGGAGTTGATGGAAGTTTTTTTAAGGGATTCATAGCGCAAGAACTGTTGATTATAGTGAAAATCAATAAGGAAAATAAAAGTGAGAATGAAAATTTTTGTTTAAACATATTCCCTCAAAATGTAGCAATCTTTTGTTGCAAAGAATGAAGTCGCAGAGATATTTTTTAATCTAATGGAAAACTGAATTGTAATTTTC
>VHBV01000243.1 GCA_016882165.1 Candidatus Pelagibacterales bacterium | reverse complement strand
ATTAGAATGAGAGGAATTATCGATCACGGAATTGAAAAAATTGATTTCGAAGTTTTTTCTCTGGCCGTATCAATAATTAATGGCTGCGGAATGTGTATTGACTCTCATGCTAATCAACTGATAAAACATGGAATGTCAAAAACTCAAGTGCAAATGACAGCAAAAATTGCTGCGGTCATTAACTCGGCAGCGCAAGTTTTAACAATTCAAAACTAAAAATATATTCATGAAAAATCATAAAACTTTGGAAAACTTAGAAATAACTTTAGCAACTTCCTATGCTCTAGCTCTTAAAACTCAGAATTATCACTGGAACGTTGTTGGAGCAAACTTCAAACCTTTACATGAACTATTTGGCTCTCAATATGAAGAAATTTCTGACGCAATTGACGAAATTGCAGAAAGAATCAGAACCTTAGGAAGCAAAGTTGAAGGTACTTTTGAAAATTTTTCCAAAGTTTCTTTGATTAAAAACGGCGACAAAAACTTAAATAGCCAAGCAATGCTAAAAGATTTAATTTCTAGCCATGAGGCTCTTATTAACTTTATGAAAAAAGCTATCAAAATTGCTCAAGATGAAGAAGACGAGGCAACAGCAGATATGTTTATTGGCAGAATTGAAGCCCACGAAAAAGCAAATTGGATGTTGGTTTCAAGTTTGAGTTAAAATTCTAAAAAAAGTCAGAGTTGATCTATCTAATCAACTCTGATCTGTAATTTAGTTTTATTTTAGATAAGAAAAACGATCTTCACTATACACTTCTGCCTTTTTCTTTGGAAGTAACCACATCTTTTTTTAGAGAATATTCCTTACCAATTTTTAAATCATTTGATTGTGATTTCTTATTATAATCTTCTTTAGATTCAGCATTTGTATCAATATAACTTCCTCCTTTTATATAAGAAAATTTTCTAGGACAGCAAAATAAAACATTCTCAGCTTTATAATCTTTGATAGCTGCTACTAAATCTGGTTTTAATTTTTCTTTTCCATCTTCATCAACTGTTGTCGCCATTTTTGCTTGATGACATACTTGTAATCTAAATTCAGAAACCTTTGATGCGCAATCTTTTAATTCTTTAGCTACGGCTTTCACAACATCAATTATCGTATAATCTTCATTAATTTTTCCATTATCATAACCATGACCAATAGCAATAACTTTAATTGAGGATGCTTTTAGCTCATGTTTAATTTTATCAAAAGCAATAATTTCAATTATTCCTTTATCTTGTTTAAAGTTAATAGAATGAGCTTCAACTAACTGCTTTTTAAAATTATCTATATCTTCTTTTTTTGTTCCATCTATTAAAAAACCATATGTAACTTGTTTTACTTTTGACTTATATTTTGATTCCATAGAAATTTTTATGAATTATAGATAAATTGTTCTCACAAATCTTAAAAATTGAGAAATATAAAGACCAAATAATGATAGCAAAATAAAATTTTATCAAATCTTTCCTGATAAAAGAATTGGGAATTTAGCAAAAAAACACCATTTTATTGGAAAAATTTTAGTGGCACAACCGAAGCTTTTGCGTCAAGAAAAGATGAAATCTTTTTTAGCAAAAGCAGGATATAGCAAGACGCAAGCCCAGAGTTGAAAATTATCTTCGAAAAAATTACTTAGTAATTTTG
>VHBV01000242.1 GCA_016882165.1 Candidatus Pelagibacterales bacterium | reverse complement strand
TTTTCATAAGAACCATACTTATTAAGCATTACCTGATCAAAAGTTCTTTGAGTCATTGGCCATTCTGATTGGATATTCAGAATGTTGTTGGAAAGAAGAACAACCCAATCAAGTGTTGAATCTCCATAAAGTTTGAATGCGACATTATCGGGTCTTTCATCACCAATGATTTTATACTTGGTGAAGAAGTTAAGATTTCCAAAGATATCTTCTCTTAACTTGCCTCTCTTGAAAAGATTTTTGACAGCAACATAGTCGGAGATGTTTTGCTCTCCTGCATTTCTGCTGACATATTCGAAGTTAGGAACTTGTCTGAAATAAGGTTTTGTCATCTTATGCTCCTATTGTTGGATTTTTTATTGTAGTTTTATCTCCATAATCAAACTTATCATAATCTTCTTGATATATTGGAGTAAGTTCTTGAAATTGTAAATTAAGATTATATGAAACCATAGTTCCATCCGAATATGTCATATAAGTTCCATTTGGAGTATAATCGACCGAACAATTTGTAAGAGCACACATTTTAATTAAGTTGAGGCCTGGATGTTCTCCTTTTTCATTTCCATATTGATATTCTATTTTAAAAACATTTGGTGTTTTTAGAAAAACAGCATCAGATCCTTTTACAACTGCCATATTTTTTTTAAAATATTTTATAATATCTTTCACTTCTTTTGCTTCTGGACCACTTCTTGGTGATAATTTAAAAGTAAAACTAAAAGGTCTTAATTGTGGACCTGTAAATAACAGTTCTAAATTTGGATTGAGGACTTGTCCCAATAACCTTGACTGGAGATTATTGACTCCAATTGCTTGACCAACTACATAAGCTCTTATACTTTCTTCGTGCTGAGCTGCTTTTTGGACTACTTTTCCTATATATTTTCCTGCAGTTGCTGCTATATCTTTAGCAGGAGATGTTATTAAAGTTGCTGATAGTTTTGCTGCTTCAACTTCAATTGGGTTGAGAGTGTCTGGTTCCCATCCAACAGCATTTTGATCGGTTATTGATGATTGTATTGCCAAGAATACGGAACTTCCGATTGAATTGAATTGAACGGGATTTAATTCTCCAAAATTACCACCAATCCTACTACTTATATTTGATGTATATGTGTATGCAGTAAATTTAATTCTATCTTGCTTTCCAGACATGTCACTTGGATATGTTAATCTTTGAGCAACTGGTTTATTAGTTTGTTGGTCTGTTGGTGTGTTTGGATTTGTTGGTGTAGAACCTCCTGGTGCTCCAGGTTGATTTGGATCAGGTTGAGAATTAGTTTGTCCGTTTGCTTGAAGAATAGAATTACTAATTGTGCGATTATAACCTTGAGAATTCTGTGCTAAGTTTTTCTGGAATTCTTCTGAAGAAAAAACTGGAGATGCTTCTAATACTGTATTTCCATTTTCTACAAAGTAGTCAGCATAAATTGTTCTGGTTCCATCGTCATTTATGCGATAGACCTCTCCACTTTGATTAGTAACAGTTACTGTAACATATCTTCCCTGAGTATTAGGTAAACTGTAGGGTCTAGATTCTGCCATTAGAAATCCTCCCCAATTACAAGAGGATTAAGTATCTCAATTTTTTGTAGAGTATGAGACATTATAGACTTTTTTATCTATTTAGTTCTGATTTTGCCATAAGGT
>VHBV01000241.1 GCA_016882165.1 Candidatus Pelagibacterales bacterium | reverse complement strand
ATTAATATGGAGAGTATGACCCGTAATGTAAGACGCATCTTCACTAGCTAAAAAGGCAACGCCTTTAGCAATGTCAGAAGCATCACCCATTTTTCCAGCAGGAATTTTGTTTAAAATTGCCTCTCTTTGTTGGTCATTCAAGACGTCAGTCATTGGGCTTGAAATGAAACCAGGAGCAACACAATTAATTGTTATTCCACGGCTTCCAACTTCTTGAGCTAAAGATTTAGTCATACCAATCATACCAGCTTTTGAAGCAACATAATTTGCTTGTCCTGGATTTCCAGTTACACCAACAACTGAAGCAATATTAATAATACGACCATATTTTCTACGCATCATTTTTTTAATTGCATTGCGATTCAGTACAAAAGTTGATTTTAAATTTACGTCAATAACTTGATTAAAATCTTCGTCTTTCATACGTAAAATTAGACCATCTTTTGTAATTCCTGCATTACAAACCAAAATATCAATTTGTCCACCAGCAAGCTCTTCAGCTTTATCGAACAAAGCTTCCACTTCTGCAGGGTCTGATAAATTACAAGTAACGTATTTTACGTCACCACCAATCTCATTTGCTAATTCTTTTAACTTTTCTTCTTTTGTTGAAGATAACACAATTTTTGCGCCTTGCTTTGCTAAAGCTTTTGCTATTTCACTTCCAATACCACCAGTAGCGCCAGTTACTAATGCATTTTTACCCGTAAGTCTAAACATATTTTTTATATATTAAGGTTAGTAATAGTTTTAGATATTTATTCTATTCAATAATTTCAATTAAGCGATTCATTTTTTCAATATCACGCTTGTTGTAACCACCAGATTCCTTTAGATTTTCAGAACTAGAATTACCATCTAGATTTTTATCTGAATTTTTGTTTTTTTCTTCATTAATAGCAGAATCATTAATTTCTTTTTCAGACTTTTCTGGAACTAGGTTTGAGTTGTAAACTTTTTCTGAAATAGCCTCAACAAACTTTTTTACCAAAGGATCAACAACAGATGAAGAAATTTTCAAAACATTACCACACTTGGCATTTTCAATCCAAGATGGCATTTTAACTTTTACACCTTCTTTAACATCAAAGTTCTGACGTATACTAACTAAAACGGATGCGTTGTAAACCGCAGAATAAAAAATAGCAAAAATAAGTATCGCTTTTATAACACCAAATAAGGCTCCAAAAGATTTGTCAAATAAAGTTGGCACTCTTTCTTTAAAGTTTTTAATTGATTCCGACAAAGAAAGAGAAAGCGTTAAAAATATAGCAATGAAAATAAGTGATCTTGAAGCGAAGTATAAAACTGTTTCGTTCTGATAGTATGAGAGTAAAAATTTAGTGAGAAGAGGTGATAAAAAATAAGTTGCCGCTGCAGATATCACCCAAATTAAGAAAGAAGCAATTTCTTTTACAAGTCCACGAAAAAATGCTATGAAACTGAATAAGAAAACACTACCGAAAAATATTAAATCAAAAATGTTAAATGTTGTATCCATAAAATTTATTTAAATAGTCTTATAAAAGGCAGATTTTTTAGAATTTCTTTTGGTTTTTTTGGCAATCCATTATCATCAATAAAAAACTCTTTTAGGCACTCTTGTGCTTTATTTGAGATATCTTTGATTTTGGCTTTATTTTTTTCAAATCTCATAACTTTTTCAATTTCAT
>VHBV01000240.1 GCA_016882165.1 Candidatus Pelagibacterales bacterium | reverse complement strand
GGAAGAAATAAATATTTTTCCTGCGATTTTCTTTAGTTTTAGCACTTTTTAAATAACTTTGTTATTTGATATTTATACAAAATTCCATTAAGAGTCTAATAGTTAAATGGATAGTTTTTTTTATCAACTGATTCTTGAATTTAGTAAAAGAAAAATTATCATGTGTGACTCTTTTTAAGACTAAAGTTAAATTTGAATTTTGTAATTGAGTTTAATCAATTAAAAAAAATTGCCTATTTAAGTCAAATTCATATCAAAATAGAATCCGTTTCCTTGATATAAGTTTTATTAAAAAACCTAAACAGAATTATTCAATGTTAAAAGAACAAGACAAAATTTTTACCAATCTTTATGGATACCAATCTGCAAATTTAGAATCTGCAAAAAAAAGAGGTGATTGGGTTGATACAAAAAAATTTCTTGATCAAGGATCAGAATGGCTAATTCAACAAGTTAAAGACTCTGGTTTGCGTGGTCGTGGAGGAGCTGGCTTTCCAACAGGAACTAAATGGTCATTCGTGCCAAAAAAATCTGATCCTTCTCAAGGCAAACCTCACTATTTGGTTATTAATGCTGATGAGTCTGAGCCTGGAACATGTAAAGATCGTGACATTTTAAGAAATGATCCTCACAAACTAATTGAAGGTTGTTTGATAGCTGCAAAAGCAATTAATGCTAATACTTGTTACATTTACATTCGTGGAGAATATTACAATGAAGCGGTTGCTATGCAGCGTGCAATTGACGAGGCTTATGATGCTAAGTTGATTGGTAAAAATGCATGTAATTCAGGTTGGGATTTAGATGTTTATATCCATCGCGGTGCAGGCGCTTATATTTGTGGAGAAGAAACAGCATTGCTTGAAAGTCTTGAAGGTAATAAAGGGCAGCCTCGCCTTAAGCCACCATTCCCAGCTTTAATTGGTTTGTATGGTTGTCCAACTGTAATCAATAATGTTGAGTCTATTGCAGTTGTTCCAACAATTTTGCGTCGAGGTGCTTCTTGGTTTGCTTCTTTAGGTCGCGAAAGAAACACAGGAACAAAAGTTTTTTGTATTTCTGGACATGTAAATAAGCCATGTAATGTTGAAGAAGAAATGGGCATTCCTCTAAAAGAGTTAATTGAAAAACATGCTGGAGGTGTTCGTGGAGGTTGGGATAATTTGCTTGCAATTATTCCTGGAGGATCTTCAGTTCCAATGATTAATAAAGAAGTTTGCGATACAGTTCTAATGGATTTTGATTCATTAAAAGCTGTTGGAACTGGACTTGGAACTGCTGGTGTTATTGTTATGGATAAATCAACAGATGTGATTGCAGCAATTGCAAGACTTTCTCATTTTTACAAGCATGAATCTTGCGGACAATGCACACCTTGTCGTGAAGGAACGGGTTGGATGATGAGAATGATGGATCGTATGGTTGAAGGAAATGCAAAAGTTGAAGAAATTGATCAGCTTTACAACCTAACAAAACAAATTGAAGGTCATACAATTTGCGCTCTGGGTGACGCTGCAGCTTGGCCAGTACAAGGATTGATCAAAAATTTCCGCGGTGAAATTGAAAAAAGAATTTCCAATAAAAATGCCTAAAATAGTAGCTTTAATTACGGCATGTGCCCTTCGTTGCGAAGCACAAAAAATAAAAATACGACCACATAACAACAAATTCTAAAATTATTTATGCCTAAAATAGTAGCTTTAA
>VHBV01000239.1 GCA_016882165.1 Candidatus Pelagibacterales bacterium | reverse complement strand
TTACTTAGCACTCCAATGCGAAACATCTGAATTACCAGGTAAAACATTACAAACTGCTGATGTAAAAATATATGGCCCCATTTTTAAAGTTCCATATGGCGTTCAATATACAGATACGACACTAACATTTTTATGCACCAATCAATTTTATGAAAGAAAATTATTTGAGCGTTGGATGGATGCAATCATTCCCTATGATACAAACAATCTTAGATTTCCAAAAGGTGTGCAATCAAGGTATCTCACAAACATCAAAATCATTCAATATGATGAACTTATCAAACAAATTTATGCGGTAGAATTAATAGATGCTTTTCCAGCTGGAATAGCTTCGCAAGCTTTAAGTTGGAGTGAGGATGGTTTTCATCGTCTTTCAGTTCAGTTTGCCTATCAAAAATACAGGCCAGTTTATAAAGGATCTTACAATCTTGCAGCTGCTGGAGCTGCACTCTTTGGTTCTGCTTTATCAAGAATTTTACCATTCGGTCGTGCTATTTAATTAATCAAGCGAGGTTACTATGTTACCAAAAATTGATGTACCAATCTATACAGTAAATCTAGTTTCAACAGGCAAACCAGTTCGTTTTCGGCCATTTTTAGTAAAAGAACAAAAACTATTTCTAATGGCATCTGAATCGGATGACCAAAAAGAAACTGTTGATATTGTTCGCCAAGTATTAAAAAATTGTATTCTAGATGAAATTGATATTAACAATATTCCCACTTTTGACTTAGAATTCCTTTTTATGAATTTAAGAGCAAGATCAGTGGAAGAAGTTGTTGATTTAAAATATAAATGTAATAACACTGTAAAAAATGAAAAGGGTGAGGACAAAACTTGCACAGGTTCAGTTGATTTTAAATTTAATCTATTGGAAATTCATCCAACTAAATCAGAAAATCACACAAATAAAATTACAATTACGGAAAATGTTGGTATCTGTTTGAAATATCCAACCTTTGAAATGATTCAAAAATATGAAAAAATGGATGAAAAAAATATTATAATGTCAATTTTAATTGATTGTATTGATTACATTTATGACAAAGACAGTACATATTATTCAAAAGATACATCAAAAAAAGAATTGGAAGAATTTGTGGATAATTTACAACAATCGCATTTAGAAAAAATCAAAGTATTTTTTGAAACAATGCCGGAAATTAAAAAAGAAGTAAATTTTAAATGCCCAAAATGTGATTATGAAGAAAATATTACAATTAAAGGGCTACAAAATTTTTTCGTCTAACTTTTCGTTATGATACCCTGAGCAACTATTTTCAGACAAACTTTGCTTTAATGCAATATCACAAGTATAGTTTGACTGAGCTTGAAAACATGATGCCTTGGGAAAGAAACATCTATCTGTCATTATTAATTAAACATCTTGAAGAAGAAAAACAGAGAATAGAATTGCAAAAACAAACGAGAAAGAGATAACGAACACAAAAAATGGCCACTAAGAAAAAAAATATATCATTTGCAGAAATGATAACTAAAGAAGCTTTTAAAACCAAAAAAACAAAAAAAGAAATGGATTTAAAGGAAGAAGTTATTAGAAGTTTTTTTGGTGGAAAAGATATTTTTTCCACATTTATGCGTCATAAATTCTCCAAAACTAAAGGAAAAAAATCTGTTGGAGAACGAGATTCTCCATCAACAGAGAGTGGTGAATCTGCATCAATTAGTAAAGACAGTTTAGTTTTTCTTAAAATTATCGCTCAAAATTCAATTGCATTACCTGGAATG
>VHBV01000238.1 GCA_016882165.1 Candidatus Pelagibacterales bacterium | reverse complement strand
AATCAGGCTTCTCAAGTTTTGCCGAGCGAACTTTTCTCTTATTTGGATATTATAACTCAAGTCTCAAAAATTCTTAAAGAAGAACCATATGGTCACTTGCCACATCGTCGTTATATGGAAGATTTTGATAAAATATATTTAAATGCCTTGAAACTAAAAAGCGCAATTACCAATTCTTTAGATGCAACAGTAATTGAAAATAGATTAAATGTTGATGAAGAAATTTTGGAAATAACAGAGTTTTTAGACGAGTTTATTTCAAGCTTAAGTGAGAAATTTAGAAGCAAAATTAAGTTTAATCATCCTTTTGAATCTCATCTTTTGCCAAAAATTAAGGTTGATAAAACTGTATTGCTTGATGCTTTAAAAAGAATTTTTGCTAGTGTATTTAAAGCTGATGCTGAAGCAAATGTTGAAGTTGCAATTATGATGGATCACTTCGATCAGATGGCAATTATTTTTAATTTAAATTCTAGCATTGTTGGAGTCAGTATGATTAACAATGTAAATGAAACTCAAATTAAAAAAGTATTAGATAAACAAAACTGCAACTTTGAAGTTTCAGAAAACAAAGAAAAAAGTGCTGTTTTATTTATTCCATCTTATCGATTAATTGAAAGACAGTAAATTTTAGAAATTTCTAAGAGTAGTTTTAAATTTTTTCTAAGTTTTTTCTTTATGTGCTTTATTCGTATTTTTGGTAAAAATTTCTCAAAATACATATATTTTCAAAATTTATGATTAAGAAAAATTCTGCCAAAAGTAAAAAAAAGCCTTTATTTTTTTGGCGCAAGGAAATGGGGCATAATAAAAGCTCTGATATCGATAAAACATCAAGCCCTATTTTAGGACATAAGGGTAAAAAAAAATCTCAACATCCTCACTTAGAACATCTTGAAGAAGAATTAAAGAAGGGAATTGGTTTATTTTATAAAATAAGCATATTCTTTTTGTTAACTTTTTTTATAGTATTGTTTTATTTCATAGTTTTGGTTTCAACAAAACAAAAATCTTTTTCATATGTTACCCAAGAGATAAGATATTTTTTGGCTGTTAATTTGGGAGATGCAACGATAAAAGACAGTCATATCAGTTTTACAAAATACGGAACTTTAAAGTTGTCGGTTGAAGACTTCAGAGTTTTTTATTTACCAGCGAATGCCACTGAAAAACAAGATTTACTGATTCCAAAAATAGAAAGTGAGTTTTCCCTTCTTGATTTGATATTTTTTCAACTAAAGCCAAGTAAAGTAAAAATATTAAATCCAGAGATTGTCATAAATCAAAAAAGCGATTCTTTGGATGAAATTGATGATCAAACTACAAAAAATGATCAAGAAAACTTACTTAAAACATTATTCGCAGCTATTAGATCTGAAAAAATTCCAGTTAAAAATTTCGAAATTGAAAATGCTGTATTAGTGGTTAATGGAAAACATATTAAAACTAAAGTATTACTTAAAAGTTCGCAAATTCGTACTTCTTCAAAAGATGGTGTATTAAATATTTCAGCAAACAATATTCTAAATTTTTACAATAATACTCCAGATGTTGATTTGAAAACAAATTGTAATTTAGAAAAAAATGATTCTTTGAGATGCAATCTGGCAATAAATAATTTTTTTGTGGCGTCAATTTTCGATCTACATCCAAGTTTGCATTATTTGCAAAAAGTTAATTCAGCTTTGAGTGCTAATGCTTCTTTTTTTGTTGAAAATGGGAACTTCAAAACTTTAAACTTCAAAGCAGAAGC
>VHBV01000237.1 GCA_016882165.1 Candidatus Pelagibacterales bacterium | reverse complement strand
TGATATTGTTTTAGAATGCACTGGTGCTTTTACTAAATATGATGACGCAGCACAGCATATTACAGCAGGTGCAAAAAAAGTTATTATTTCAGCGCCTGCAAAAGAAGATTCTGTAAAGACAATTGTTTTTGGTGTTAATGATGAAGCTTTAAACTCTGAAGATAAAATCATTTCTGTTGGTTCTTGTACCACAAATTGTTTGGCTCCTATCGCAAAAGCAATTAACGATACAGTTGGAATTGAAAAAGGTTTTATGACTACAGTTCATGCCTATACTAATGATCAAAATGTTGTTGATAATTCTCATAAAGATTTACGTCGTGCCAGAGCTTGTGCAATGTCAATGATTCCAACTTCAACTGGTGCTGCTAAAGCTATTGGTATTGTCTTGCCAGAATTAAAAGGAAAACTAGATGGTGGAGCAATAAGAGTTCCAACAGCTAATGTTTCTATGGTTGATCTAAATTTCATCGCTAAAAGAGAAACAACTAAAGAGGAAATTAATGAAGCAGTAAAAAAAGCTGCTGCAGGTAGAATGAAAAGAGTGTTGCAAATTGTTGAAGAGCCTCTTGTTTCAATTGATTTCAATCATAGTAGTTTTAGTTCATGTTTTGATGTTACCCAAACTAAAGTTTTAGGTGGCAATATGGTGAAAGTTGCTTCTTGGTATGATAATGAGTGGGCATTTTCTATGAGAATGCTTGATGTTGTCGAGCTTATGAATAAGTGTGTGATTCATAGACATCCTTACAACTAGACTGTCAGATTAAGTCAGATTTTTTTATTGCCCAACATCATATCTCGATATTTGAAAGCAGCTTTTACTGCTTGATCATCTTTGTAATTCCAAATAGCAAAACTTTCTTTTGTTTTATCATAATTGGCATGAATTTCTGCAACAGTTGGAATTGAATTTTTTAATTCCTGGTATTTTTCAAAAGGTGTTAAATTTTTTAGTGATCCGTGAGATCTATTGTGATTGTAGTATTTTTCCCATTCCGAAAGCTTTTCTGCCAACTTTAAATCTTTCAAATCAACGCTATTATAAAATTCATCAAGATCAGTTCTTTGTGATCTTTCAACCTTGCCATTTAAATGAGGTGAAGCAGGTCTGATTGGTCTGAATTTAATTTTATATTTCTTTAAACATTCCTGAACCTCATAAGCAAAAAACTCTTGCCCACGGTCAGTTTGAATTCGCTGTATTGGAAATGGCATACGATCAATAACCTGATCAATAAATTCCAAAGTTTCTTTGGCTGATCTTTTCTTGAATAAAGAAAGAATTTTATATCTGGTGCAATCATCAATTGCTGTGTATTGATAAAGTCCGGCAGCAATCTTACAAACATCCATCTGGATCCTTTGACCAGGAATTTTGCAACTATAACGCTTAATCGTTTTGCGATAATGCCTTTTCTTCTGCAAATAAGGCAGATCATGTTTTTTGATAACCTTATGAATAGTTGCCAAAGATAAAGAAATCTTATGAAGCCTTTTTAGTTCACTTTGGATTCTACGAACTCCCAATTTGCGATCTCTACGCAAAGAAATAATTATCTCTTTTTGTTTATCATTTATCTTACTGGCAGGAGAACTATGTGGCTTGCGACTTAACTCTTGTAAGCCATCAACACCTTTTTCTTCGTAACGCTTATACCAAACTAAACATCTATTGATATTTTAAAACCATTTTATTTAATCAGATTTTTTGGATAAATATGGTACAGGCTTACAGTAAAGATTTAAGAGTA
>VHBV01000236.1 GCA_016882165.1 Candidatus Pelagibacterales bacterium | reverse complement strand
AAGTTTCTCATTTTTTGTTATAATTGTAGGCACGCCAGAATTCTGTTTTACAACTTCTCTGGCCTTCTGCCAATCAACTTTTTTATCACAATCCTTGATGTAAGAACAAATAAAACCTCTAATATCAGGCTCTTCTTCTAATTCTTCCCAATCCTCTAAATGAACTTCTAAATAAACTTCATCATCAATTTCAGCAACTTTAAGCGGCTGATTTAAGATTGTCACGGCAGTTTTCAATTCAACAAGATCAAAAAGTTTTTCAATATCTTGCGGATATAGACGAATACATCCATGACTTACACTAAAACCAATACTACTAGGATTATTAGTGCCATGAATCATTATATTTTCCCATTTCTTATCAAACTTATCTTCAACATATAAAGCACGAGTTCCCAAAGGATTTTCAGGACCTGAAAAAACAATTTTAGGTAATAATGGGTTTTCTTGACGAATTGACTCTGGTGGTATCCAATAAGGATCTTTTTTCTTCCTCGCTATATAAGTTTTACCCTGTGGAGTTTTTTGATCAGAACCAACAGCAATAGGAAAAGTTTGAAATTTACCATCATTTTTTTTAGGAAAATAATAAAGTCTTGGCTCAGCAAGATTAATAACAATTCCTTCTTTATCAGAATTTGGAGGAATACGATTAAAAGGCAAATACAGCAACTCGCCTTCTTTTAAATTATGAAAATCTTCGATATTAGGATTAGAATAAATTAATTCATTAACACTAATATCATATCTCATTGCTACTTCACTTACATCATCATTTTCTCCTATAACATAGTAGTTATCTGAGAAATCTTTTGCGAAAACTTTAGGAGATATAAATAAAAAAAAGATTAATAGCAAAATCACGCTTTTACAAAACACAAAACTATTTATCACAGAAATTGGGTATTTTTTAAATAAAAAAACAAATTTGGTGCGATTAATAAAGAAAATATCAAGAGATTTATGTTTTAGTATAGTTCTCATGAAAAAAGTTTTATTTTAAATATTGAAATTGCTACTTAGTTTATTTTTAAAGAAAAAATTACCATAGGCAAGACTAAAAAAGCCTTGACTTATCACTTATTATGAAAATAATTTTGCCCTTCCTTGAAGTAAGTCACTTTTTTCAAAAGACTAAGTACAATCAATTAAATAATTACAGGTAACTAAAATGGCTGGAAAACCTAAAGCTTCTAAGTCTAAAAGAAGTTCTATTCTTTTCAAAATGGTAAGCACCGCTGGAACTGGATATTTCTATCTTGCACGTCGCAACCCTAAACAAAAGCAAGAAAAAATGCTTTTCAGCAAGTACGATCCAATCGTTCGTAAACACGTTGAATTCAAAGAACAAAAACTTTCTTCATAAAAAATGTCTAACCTTTCTTCACTTTCATCATCAATAATTGAAGTTGTAGAAAAGGCTGCTATTGCTTGCTATGACTGGATCGGTAAAGGCAAAGAAAAGCTTGCCGATCAAGCAGCAGTGGCTTCAATGCGAGAAAATCTAAATTTAATGAATATAAACGGCACAATCGTTATTGGCGAAGGTGAACGTGACGAAGCTCCAATGCTTTATATTGGTGAAAAAGTTGGGTTACAAAAAAATAATGGTGGCCTTGAAGTTGATATTGCTCTTGATCCTTTAGAAGGTACCACAATTTGTGCTCATGCTGCCGAAAATTCTCTAGCTGTTATCGCTTTTGCTAAAAAAGGCAACCTATTATACGCTCCTGATGTTTATATGGACAAAATTGCTGTTGGTGCTGG
>VHBV01000235.1 GCA_016882165.1 Candidatus Pelagibacterales bacterium | reverse complement strand
CTGGTAGCAAAATTATCTGGCATTGAAATATCAGCGGCAAAAAACCTTGAAGGAGTTGGATTTTTTGGAGAAAAAATAGTTAAAGGAACTTCTTTAACTTCTTGAGCACTTTTAATTTCTTGCCCAAAAACACTACCAGCGAAAAGAACAAAAAAGATAAAATGTAACAAGAATTTAATCATAGCCAAGTTTTTTAACTAAACTTTTGGTAATGTAACACCAACCTGCCCCATGTACTTACCATTTCGTTTATCGTAAGAAATATCACAAGGTTGATCTCCTTTAAAAAATAAAAACTGACAAGCTCCTTCAAAAGCATAAATTTTTGCAGGCAATGGCGTTGTATTTGAAAATTCTAAAGTTACATGACCTTCCCAACCTGGTTCAAGAGGAGTTACATTAACAATAATTCCGCATCTAGCATAAGTTGATTTACCAACACAAACTACCAAAACATCTTTTGGAATTTTGAAATATTCGACAGTTCTGGCAAGAGCAAAGCTGTTTGGTGGAATAACACAAACATCTGTTGTACGATTTACAAAACTTGCATCAGAAAAATTTTTTGGATCAACAACAGCAGAATCAATATTAGTAAAGATTTTAAACTCGTTTGAAACTCTTGCATCATAGCCGTAAGAAGAGTTTCCATAAGAAATTATTTTTTCTCCTTTTTCATCAAACTTAATTTGTTTTTCAACGAAAGGTTCAATCATTTTTTTTTCAATAGCCAGTTTAGCAATTGATTTATCAGACAAAATCGTCATTTTTATTTTTTATTTAAAAGTTGCTTGCGTGTAAGAAAGACGCAGTTTATAAACGATAAATCTCAATTGCAATTTAAAAAAATAGCATAGTTAATTTTTGTCAAAATGACAATTCAGAAGATCATTGAAGAATAAAAACATAAAAAAATAGATTACCAAATGCACGATATAAGCTACTTAAGAGACATACTAATATTACTTTTTGCCTCTGTTCTAATTGTTATAATCTTTAAACAATTTGGTCTTAGCCCAGCTTTAGGTTATCTTGTTTCAGGTGCCGCAATAGGACCTTTTGGATTTGGAGTATTAACAAGCGCAGAGACCACAAAATCGATCGCCGAACTTGGTATAGTATTTTTGCTTTTCGCAATTGGACTAGAACTTACATTTGGCAGACTTATGGCAATGCGAAAATATGTTTTGGGATTTGGAAGTTTACAAGTAGTTCTCACATCAGCTTTAATATCTTATATCTGTTATGAGTTTTTTGGTCTTCATGCAGAAAGTGCGATAATTATTGGAAGTGCTTTATCTTTATCATCAACAGCAATCGTTTTACAGGTCATAAACGAAAATGGTGAGGAATCTACAAGAGTTGGCCGCTTATCATTCTCAATATTGCTAATGCAAGACTTAGCTGTAATCCCAATTTTGGTTTTACTTCCAGTTCTTTCAAAAAGTGATATAGATATTCTTCCTGCTCTTGGAACTGCATTTGGCAATGCAATTATTGCCATGGCAATAATTTTTGCTATAGGTCGCTTACTATTGCGTCCAATTTATAGAATTATAGCTTCAACAAAAAGTGATGTTTTATTTTTAAGTTTTACTTTAATAGTAATTTTAGGCGCAGCTTACTTAAGCAACCATATGGGACTATCATTTGCTTTAGGTGCGTTCGTCGCAGGATTAATGGTTGCAGAAACAGAATATAAATATCGCGTTGAAGAAGAAATTTTATCACTAAAATCTCTTCTGATGGGTTTGTTTTTTATGACAAT
>VHBV01000234.1 GCA_016882165.1 Candidatus Pelagibacterales bacterium | reverse complement strand
AAATAAAGAAACCCTCAAAGCACCTCTTGAAGACATCGCCGCCAAAACTTTACTTTTAACCTTCAATCCATTATCCAGTTTTAAATTTTTAGAAAATGGAAGTTTTTGGTTTGTTTTCGTAGGCGTCATTCAAGCATTTATAAACACTACTTTGTTGTTTTTGCTGGGATTAGGAATTCGCAATCGTTTCAAATTAAAGTAGAAATGAACATGTGAACGGAATTGTAAATTCCGTCTAGCTGTAGGAACTTGCAAACTCTTTGTAGCTGCTAGTATCTTTTAATTAGGATAAAATTAAATCCTCCGTCACGCCTAATCGGCGTGCCACCTCCTTTTGCAAAGGAGGCTTTGCTCTCTTCAGCCCTCTTTGAAAAAGAGGGCGGCACTTGCGCGAAAGCGCAATGACGGATGATTTAAAAACCACAACACCAAAAAACTTATATTTACAAAATATTGTCACGATCTCAAAGCTAAAGATAAAATCTTATGGCCTCAAGAACTTACAGCGCCAACAAAATTCAAAACTAGAAAATAATTGCATTTTTGGTAAAAATAAAAATCCAAAAAGACTCAAAAACTTAAGGAAAATTTATAAAACTAAGGTCATGCTTGATTTATAAGCTTAATTCTTAGAAAAATACCCAAATTCCTACCGATTAAAATTGTTAAAATATGAACATAATTGAACAAAAACTTGAAGAACTTTCAAGAGAAGAAGAAATAGCTCAAGTACTTGAAGAGCGAAGAATTAACGAGCTAAATGATATGATTTTGGATAGGTTTATTGAAATCCAAAAAAGTCAGGCAACCAATAAAAACAAAGAAAGAGAATGGGGAAAATTTGTCAAAGATTTTTGCTAACAAAATGAAAAAGATTTGCATGCTATTAACCTTAAAATTGATGCCGATTTTCTTCGCAGTCAAATGGGTCATGCTTCAGTTATATGCCAAGATGGTTGGAATTTTTATTTTAAAGTTTCGCTTTTTGGGCAATTTGACAAAGTTTTCTTTTCTGAGGCACAATTTTTTGATCACTTTTGGGTTGGAGCTGTTTTTAGGGAAGTAGTAAAATTTCATAACGTATTTTTTAATGAATGTGCCACATTTTATGAATCTTTGTTTGAAGATTTGGTTAGTTTCCGTAAAGTTATATTTGAAAATGGTGCTAATTTCACTCGAAGTGAATTTGATGGTGAAGCACATTTCGAAATAGAGTCAAAAATTGAAGAGATTGAATTAAAAAACGAGCTAAAAAGAAAAGAGATTAACTTTGAAGGATCAGAATTTACTAAGAAATCTGATTTTGAGTTAAGAAATCTTGACGTTTTTCAACTTTCTTTTGAAGGTTGTAAATTTTGTGGAGAGTTTTTACTACAATCTGAGAATTCAACAATTCGTTTCCTCAATCTACAATCAACAGTATTTAGTGAAATTGCAAGATTTGTACCTTATTCTTATTATAACCATAAGAAATTAGTCAGAGATATAAAAGTTGAATATACTGCTTTTATGAAATCTGCTATATTTGAAATTGACTTTGAAAAATGTCCTGATTTTTCAAAATGTTATTTCTTGGAAAAAGTGTTTATTAAAGAAACTTGGCCAGAAGTTATTGAAAAGAAAGTAAGACCCTATGAAAAAGAGAAATTTCTTTTCTTAAAAAGCTACTATACCAAATCTAATATCTATACTCTTAATTAAAACCATTTAAACTAATTCAGATTATCAACTAATTTGTGTTTTTATGGCTAAAGCTTATTCACTGGATTTAAGGGAGAGAGTGTTTGATTTA
>VHBV01000233.1 GCA_016882165.1 Candidatus Pelagibacterales bacterium | reverse complement strand
GACAAAGGAGTTGATACAGAATTTTCTAATAAAGCTGCAAAAAGTGCTTTAAAGAGTAAAAGAACTTCAGCAGAAGACAGAGAAGCTATTTCAAAAGCAATGGATGATGGAACTATAAAAGTTGGTAGAAGTGCACTTGGAAAAATGAAAGGTGCTTTAGGAGCAATTGCAAATCCACTAAGAACAGCAAGCCAAGCAAAATCAGCAATTTCAGAATCAGCAAAAAATATTTCTAGAGATGCTGTAAATTATACAGGCTTCGGTGATTATAAAGAAGCAGAAAAAACCCTAGAAGCGTCTGGTGAAATAAAAAATATGATAGCTGGAACCAAAATGCTTGGTAGAACAAAAGAAGAAAAAGATAAGATAACAAATTTAATGAATAAGAATATTGCTCAACGAAAAGCAGAAAAACCAGTTACCAACAATGCTTATGCGCTAGCTGGTTTAAAACAATATGCTAATATTCAAAATGAGTTAGACCAAGACGGTGAAACGGCTAATGTAAGATCAAAAGACAGCACTCTTGGTAAAATATTTGGAAGAGAAAAATTTATTCAATCAAAAATAAAAGATCCTATAGCAAATATGAGAAATCATGCTGATCTGACTCAGAAAGCAAAGGAAAATAATATTGCCGTAACACTCTCTAATGCAAAAAAAAATAAGGAAAACAACCAAAAAGAGCTTACTTCAGCAACAACAAACGCTAACAAACTGGAAAAACAGATTCATGACGCTAATGATTCTTACTCAAAACAAAATCTAAACATAGAAAAACTTGAGCAAGAAAGAAAAGATCCCACAACATCTGAGGAAAGAAAGTCAGAAATTGCCAAAGATATTAAAGCTATAAAAAATGATCCTTCTTACTCTGGATTCAAAAAAAATATGGCTGAATTAAAAAAACAACAAAGCCAAGCACTACAAATAAAAAGTAACTTAGAAAAAAAAGATAGCAAACTCTCTAAATATCATTCTGCAGCAGAAGAAGCTTCAGAAAATTATAATGCTCATAAAGAATTTATAAAAGAATCAGGAATAGAAGATATAATAAAACAAAAACAAGAATTTATGTCTAGTAGAAATGCTGGTCCAGTTAGAGCAGCAATTTCAAAAGCTAGTGGCGGAATTTTATTCTCTAAATCTGGACAAGCTGCAAAAGATTGGGAAAGTTCTCAAAGTAGTAAAGACTTAAAATTTATTGAGACTACAGATCAATTAAAAGAATCTCAGAAAGCAGTTAGAACTATTGAAAACAAATCAACCAATAGTAAATCTTTCAGCAATCAAGTGCAAAAATTCAATAAAAACCACAAAGCTGACAAGGAGAAAATGTCTAACTCTTTAGACATAATAAAAAAGAAAACTGATCCTGAATCACGCGAAAAAGAAAGATCTTTAGGTTATTCTTACAGCTCAGAATCAGAAGTTGAAAATTATGAATCTAAATCATCAACAACTAATAAATCTGAAAATAAAACTTCTACTTTTGGAAAAATTAAATCACTTATTACAAGAAATAAAAAAGCAGAAGAAAAAAGTGATGAAGTTGAAATGACTGAAAATCCAATGCTAGAAATGCAGCCAGAAAACTATGATGATAATGATAATGATGATGCAGTTGAAATAAGAGCAGCTTCTTCAACTCAAAAATCTCAAAGTAATATCCCAAATAGTAATTCAAGTTCTATAAGAAGCGATTTTAAAAAAGCGTTTAACAAAATAACCGCAACAAAATCTGACAATAAATCTACTGATCAGAATGAACCCGAAGAAACTGTTAATCCAATGACAC
>VHBV01000232.1 GCA_016882165.1 Candidatus Pelagibacterales bacterium | reverse complement strand
AAAAAATCATAAGCAATTTCTTGCCAATTTTAATTGGCAAATATAAAAACAACAAGCATATCTTATATTAAAAAACTTTAGAGATTATAAGTGCTTATTTGAAAAAGAATTAAGTAATTAACTTGCTATAGAACAATTTTCTTTTTGGCAGAAATTAAAAAATGTTTAGAAAAAAGCTTACTCCTCTCTTGCTATGTTGCATCTTATTTCTTCAAGGATGCCTTTTTACATCAAGAATTACGATAGGAAGCAATACTATAAAATTAGAAGAAGTTAGTTTTGATTCTTTGAGCGGCTGGCGTTCAGATGACCACAAAAAAGCTTTGATGTCTTTCTTGCAATCTTGTAACAAGTTTGCTGTTATGGCGCAAAACCGTCCAATAGGAAAACAACTCGGAGACATTACTGCTGGTGATTTTAGAGATGTCTGTGAAATTGGTGAAATCGTAAAAACCATGAGTTCTAAGCAAGCGCAAAACTTTTTTGAAAACTGGTTTAGACCATTTTTAGTTGTTGATAAAAGTAGTGGCAGTAAAGGTGTTTTTACGGGATATTATGAAGCAAACTTAAGAGGAAGTCGTGTTAAAACAGAAAAGTACAAATATCCAATATATGCTAAGCCAAAAAACTTGACTAATGAGCCTTACTATACAAGAAAAGAAATAGAAGAAGGAGCATTAGATGGAAAAGGATTAGAGCTGCTTTATGTTGATGATAAAGTTGAATTATTTTTCTTGCATGTTCAAGGATCTGGTTGTGTTGTTCTAGATAATGGGTTGACGATAAAAGTTGCTTATGGTGGTAAAAATAATCGTAACTATAGCTCAATTGGTGCTTATATGGAAAACCAAAATTTGCTTCCACGAGGTAAAGTTTCAGCCGAAAGTATCAAGGAATGGATGAAACAAAATCCAGATGAAATGGACGAAGTAATGAATTCAAATGAGTCTTATGTGTTTTTTGCAATTTCAAATAATGAGTTTGTTGTTGGAGCTCATAACGTTCCACTAACGCCAGAGAGATCTTTAGCTGTAGATAGCAGTATTATGCCTTATGGATTTCCATTCTGGGTAGAAACATCATTTAAAGCACGTGATGGAAGTAAGCAGTCTTATAATAAATTGATGGTTTCTCAAGACACTGGTTCAGCAATCAAGGGCGTACTTAGAGGAGATATATTTTTCGGTCACGGTGAAGAAGCAGAGATGAAGGCATCTTATATGGCTTCATCAGGTCAGTATTATGTTTTACTTCCAATTAACATTATAGATAAAATTGCTGGTAGATAAACTTAAGCTGCAATTGCTGAGCTATTATTAATCTCAAATTTTTTGTTCTGAGATTGCAATATAACTTGAGGTAAAGAAACTTGATTTTTTGGTGATTTAGAAAAATCAGATTTATTTAGTTTTTGAGAAATTTTAGTAGCGATATCTTCGTAACCATATTTTGAAGCTAAGTTTAATTCTGAGTGGCCTTGATTATTTTTTAAATCTGATATTCCTCCGCTTTCAATTAGTAAATCAATAATTTGATCCAAGTTTTCTGTTTTTTCACCTCGATTATCTAAATTATTTTTAGAAATTATTGCTTCATGTAGAGCAGTATTCCCGTTAAAATTGGTAATTTTAGGGTCGCAATATCTTCTGGTTAAAATTATATCAGTAATTTCTTTTTTACTATCCAATATACAACAATGATGCAAAATAGTATTTCCGCCAAATTGTTGTGAATTATTCGGTAAAATTCCGGAATTTATAAAATCTTCAAAAATTTCTACTCGAGACTTTGATGCGGCTTGAAACAAACAATTACAGCCTCTCTTGTCCTTTATCTCTGAAATATCAA
>VHBV01000231.1 GCA_016882165.1 Candidatus Pelagibacterales bacterium | reverse complement strand
TCTTGTTTTTGTTTGGTGTTTAATATTGGATATCCTGTCGGCATAACTTTACTCCTTAATTTATTAGTTAAAAAATAAATAAATTGGAAGGTAGTAATTGTCTACTTATTTGGGTACCTGTCAGCAATTTTTAGATTAAAATTTAACTAATCGTCAAGTTTTTAAATTTATAAAAAATAAAAAATCAATTTCTGCTTCAGAAATGTTTATGTATTTATGTTAGAGATAGAATTTACTATTTTTATTTATGCAAAGATCTCGGTTTTTTTATGCTGATTGTAATAATTAACTAAGTTTTGATTTACTATTGATTAATAACGTGTTAAACTTCTTTTAATTCGCTATTTATTAATTGCGTGCACAAATCACAATTGATTTACCTGTAAGTTCTAGCTGCTTTATGAAAACCTAATTTAAGATTGGGAAATTTGCTGAGATAGTTTGTTTTTGTAGGGAATATGCCAGAAGTAAGAATCTATATCAAATCTGATTCGTTAAAAATTCATACTCTCAAAACCTTTTTAAATAGGTTTTTATCATAGAAATGGCGAATAATACCAGTTATCATTTTAAAATGATGCTTACCAAAATTAATTCTGTTGATTCCAGTTCTCAAAAATAAGAACAGTATAGTCATATCAAAATTAACAGTTTTCTAATTTGGTATCTAATTATTTTTAATCTTTCGATTCTAAAATAAAAGTTGGTATAATTTCAATTAATCTAAAATTTAAAAGATGTCTAATTTTCAAAAACTAAACTTAAACCCAACTATACTTTCTACCCTTGAAAAAAAGGGATATTCAAATCCAACACCAATTCAGTCAGAAGCAATTCCTCACTTACTTAATAAAAAAGATTTTCTTGGAATTGCACAAACAGGGACCGGGAAAACTGCAGCTTTCTCATTGCCTATCATTGATTTACTATCACAAGATAAAAAAACAGTAAAGCCAAATCAAATTCGCAGCTTAATTCTTACGCCAACTCGTGAACTAGCAATTCAAATTGGTGAAAATATTGCACTATATAGTAAAGGACTTGGTTTAAATCACTGCGTAATATTTGGTGGAGTCAACGAATTTCATCAAATAAAAGCTCTAAAGAATGGTCAAGATATAGTAATTGCAACACCAGGAAGATTACTTGATTTAGCAAATCAGGGTCATATTCGCTTTTCACAAGTTGAAATTTTTGTACTTGATGAAGCCGATCGTATGCTTGATATGGGATTTATTCATGATGTAAAAAAGATTATTTCAAAACTTCCCGAAGAAAGACAAAGCTTACTTTTCTCAGCAACAATGCCTGAAACAATTTCTAGTCTTGCAAATTCAATCCTCAAAAATCCAATAAAAGTTGAAATAACTCCTCAATCAACAACTGTTGAGCGAATTAATCAAAAAGTTTATTTAGTTGATAAATCAAATAAACCAGCTTTGTTACTTGATGTTTTAAGCAAACCAGATGTTGTTGCAGCTCTTGTTTTTTCCAAAACAAAACATGGCGCAAATAAAGTAGTTCTTCATTTAGAAAAATACGGAGTAAAAGTTGCCGCAATCCATGGCAATAAGTCTCAAAGTGCCCGAGAAAAAGCTTTAAAAAGTTTGCGCGAAGGAAAAATTAATGTACTAATTGCAACAGACATTGCAGCTCGCGGTATCGATGTTTCAAGCATTAGCCATGTTATAAATTACGATATTCCAAATGATCCAGAAAGCTATGTTCATCGCATTGGAAGAACTGCAAGAGCTGGTCGTGAAGGAGTAGCTATATCTTTTTGCGATTACAGCGAAAATTTACAATTACGAGCTGTTGAAAAAGCAATACGTATGAAAATCCCCGTTGATAATTCTCATCTTTTTCATGGAAAA
>VHBV01000230.1 GCA_016882165.1 Candidatus Pelagibacterales bacterium | reverse complement strand
GCGAATTTCTCAAAATTGCAATAGGCGAAAACGCCCTTTCTTTTTTACAATTCTTAAAAATAGAAGATATAAAAATCTTTCCCGGAGATAGCTGCGAATATTTTTTTGATAACATAAAAACAATTTTGCAGATTAAAGATAAAAAGAGACAAATTACCTTAGTCAAAGACTTCGAGTTTAATGAGAATGAACAAGTTCATCACTTCCTTACCCAAGAACTGAGAGATTTTTATTGTAAATTTAGGCCAACGATGATGGGTACGCTTGAAGAAATATTGAGTCAGATAAAATATATAGCTTATCGATTCGGGCCAAGTGGTAGCGTCAGCCGTATTTATGATCTTGTTTATGAATTCGAGGAAGAAATGATTAGTTTAGAAAAAGAAGAAGAAAGGCGTAAAATAAAAGAATTGGAAGAAGAAAGGCGTAAAATAAAAGAATTGGAAGAAGAAGAAAGGCGTAAAATATTTGAAGTATTTGCCATGGAAAATAATTACGAAGGTGGATTTGAAGATAGTGAGATCAAAGAATTAAAAGAACAAATTAACAGTAAGTTCGGATACTTCTGGTGGTTAATTTTAGTGCCAATGATTATAGCGATACTCTACCTATTAACAAAATAAAGAAGCTAAAAATTTTATTAAAAAATATAAAAAAATATGTCTAAAATAAAAAAACAAGTTCAAGAACTCGCTGAAATTCACAAAAAGATTGTGATAGTTGAAAGCTTGATTAACGAAGCAAGACGCAAGTTATACAAGAAACACGGCAAAGCACTCAAAGCTTTGAAGGAGCGTAAGAGAACGCTTGAGCGTGATTTATTTAAAATTTAAGGAAAAGGAGATGTAAGGAGCGTTACACTTCTTACACCCCTTGAAAGATAAGAATTTATTGTAAAATTCAAACCTAAGTCGCATTAGTAAGAATAAAGCAAGAAGTTTTGAAGTCAAGCATTATTTAAAATTTGAATAAATACGAAAACAAAAATCTAATTGACAAATAAAATATACCGCTGATAATCAAGCGGTTGTTATTAATGCAGTGAGCTTCCTCGGCTCGCTGCGAACAACATATAATATTAATCTTACAATGTTAAATATGAAAACAAAAACAATTATAATAATTTCTCAAGAAACAGCTAATTACGCAGCTAATGAATTAGCTAAAATCTTTCCAAAATTAGATAAAGAGCCAGTTTATTCTTTAGGCTTTCAAAGATGGCAAAAGCTGAATAAAGAAAAAAGAAAAGCTTTAATGATTCGTAATTCTTTTAATTATCAGAACTGTTTAAACGAATTGGAGGCTGCTTAAATGACTAAATACTATTACACTTGTCCAATTAAAGCGGGTTACATGGCAGAATATTTTGGCGTTAAAATGTCTTATTTATTTTGTGATGCAGATTCTTGGCAAGAATATAAATCAACTGAAAGAATGAGGGCTTTTAAACTTAAAGATTATTTTAGCGATTCAAGAGCAACTCTTGATGGCAAGATATGGGTTGATGAAGAATGGAATAGTTTTTTTGAGCCAAAAGAAGGAGATAAAGGAGAGGAAAGGAATTTACACTCAATTGAACCTTGTTATTTTGGCGGTAAATATTGGGCATATGAAAACGAGGTATTTCAAAAACCCCCTCATCAACAAAGAGTCAATATAATTATGCGAGACGGAGAACAGTTTTTTATGCCAGAGGTAGAGAATGACTAGAGAAATTAAATTTAAGGTATGGGATAAAAAGAACGGAATGAATGATGTCTTTGGGTGGTATTTACTTAGTCAATCAGGAATGTTGTGGGAACACTCACCGCTAGAAGAGCCAACAATGATTTCTTATCAGAGTGATTGTGAAATTTTGCAATCAACTGGCTTGACAGACAAAAATG
>VHBV01000229.1 GCA_016882165.1 Candidatus Pelagibacterales bacterium | reverse complement strand
GAAGTGGAACTGATGTTGGTAAAACATTTTTTCTTGAAAATATTTGCTCCAAATTAATAAAAAATAATCAATCAGTTGCAGCAGTAAAACCAATTATAAGCGGTTTTGAAATTGATGATTTGAATAGTGATTCTGCAAAAATTCTGAAATCGCTAAATTTAGAAGTTTCTTCAAAAAATTTGAATTTAATTAGTCCCTGGCAATTTAAAAATCCTCTTTCCCCAAATATTGCAGCTGAGATTGAAGATAAAAAGATAGATTTCTTAGAAGTTGTGGATTTCTGTAAAAAAGAAATTGAAAAATCAATCAAGCTAGATCGTTTCTTATTTATTGAAACAGCGGGTGGAATTATGACACCGATAAATGACGAAAAAACTTTTCTTGATTTATCTGAAGAACTTAAGATTCCAGTTTTATTTATTAGTAGGAACTATTTAGGAACAATAAATCATACTCTTTGCGCAGTTGAAGCTATGAGAACTAGAAATATTATACCTGAACTAGTTTTGTTTAATAGATTTGGTGATGAAAGTAACTCAAGTAAAGTTCTTAATACTATAAGAAAAATTGGCAAAACAAATACAATTTTTCTTGATGTTTTTCTTGATTAAAAATCAATCAAGAATAATTTACGCCAATTATTGAAATAACATTAATTTTAAAAAATATAAGAAATGAGCAACATCATAAATTTTGACGACCCTAAAGGCGCTAACACTAATGCAACACCAGTTGATGAGATTTCGGTGCAAGAAGAAACAAATGTTAGTGAATGGTCAAGAAAAGCTGAAGTTTTGTGTGAAGCTTTGCCTTATATGCGCAAATTTGCTGGTGAGACATTTGTAATAAAGTTTGGTGGTAGTGCAATGGGTGGTGATAAAAACTTGAAGAATTTCGCTAAAAATGTTGTATTATTGAAGCAAGTTGGCATTAATCCAATTATAGTTCATGGTGGTGGTCCACAAATTGGTCAGATGTTAAATAAGCTTGATATCAAGTCATCTTTTGTTGATGGCTTAAGAATCACCGATTCTGATACAGTTGATGTTGTTGAAATGGTTTTGGCTGGTTCAATCAATAAAATGATTGTGAAAGAAATTAATTCTGCCGGTGGTAAAGCTATTGGAATTTGTGGTAAAGATGGTAATTTGATTAAAGCAAAAAAGCTTACAAGGGTGAAAAAAGATCCTGATTCTAACATCGAAAAAATATTGAATTTAGGTTTCGTTGGTGAACCTTATAAAGTTGATCCTGAAATATTAGCTTTATTTGAAGATTCAGATATAATTCCGGTTATTGCTCCAATTGGTATTGGTGATAATGGTGAAACATTTAATATTAATGCTGATACTGCAGCGGGTGCAATTGCAAGTGCTATGCAGTCTTTGAAGTTAATTATTTTATCAGATGTGAATGGTGTGATGTTACCTAATGGAGAACTAGTAAGTCATTTAAACATTGCAACTGCTAAACAAATGATCCAAGACGGTATAATTACTGGCGGCATGATTCCAAAAATTGAAACTTGTATTGCAGCTCTTGAGTCTGGAGTTGGATTTTCTCATATTTTAAATGGTGCAGTTGACAATATTTTGTTAATGGAAATTTTTACCGAAAGTGGCGCAGGAACAATGATTTTGTAAAGTTACAAATACACTTTTCTTGGATTGGAATCTCCTATATTCCAATCCAAACTTTCATTACTTAGGTTTTTTAAAATAGATAATTAATCACTTAAGAAATTATAAAACCAATTAAAAGCCATTG
The DNA here is from genome assembly GCA_016882165.1 of Candidatus Pelagibacterales bacterium. GTDB lineage: Bacteria > Pseudomonadota > Alphaproteobacteria > Rickettsiales > UBA1997 > UBA2645. The sequence goes on along the minus strand of VHBV01000229.1, from coordinate 140 downwards.
TAGATTTTTTCGTTTCTTTTTTGAATGAACCATTTTTTTAGGGAAGAACTGTTCTTGTGATATTTTGTATTTTCCTATACCAAATCTAATATCTATACTCCCATTAAAGCCATATCTAAACATTCATTAAAATTCTCAAA
>VHBV01000228.1 GCA_016882165.1 Candidatus Pelagibacterales bacterium | reverse complement strand
TTTGGATAGATTTTATTATTCACCTCCATCGCGCCGCTATCGCGTTCGCTCGATCCTCCTAAAGAGGGGGATCCTGCTCCCATAACTGAAGCATTCATTGATTTTGAGTATTTTGTACCAAAGTTGAAAATGTGACCAACTTCAATGCCGCGACGCGAATTTAATTGGTTTTCTGGAATTGGACATTTTTCGGCAATGTGCATTTCATCGGCCATTGCGTAGAGAGATTGCATTTCGGCAACGTCGAAATTTTTTAAATCGTCAAATTTTTTGTCGTAAAAAATCGCGCTTTCGCCAGTGTCGGCCAGAATATGGAATTCATGAGACAAATCACCGCCAATTGCTCCAGTATCAGCACGCACTGCCATTGGTTTTAAACCCATAGCACAAAAAATTTTGAAGTAAGTTTCATACATCAAATTGTAGGTTTTTTTTGCTGAAATTTCATCAATGTCGAAGGAATAAGAATCTTTCATCAAAAATTCGCGGCCGCGCATCAAGCCAAAGCGTGGACGAATTTCGTCACGAAACTTCCAATGAATTTGGTATAGGTTTTTTGGCAAATCTTTGTAAGAAGTAACGTTTTTGCGGAAGATGTCAGTGATCACTTCTTCGTGAGTTGGGCCGTACAAAATGTCGCGATCGTGGCGATCTTTAATGCGCAACATCTCTTTGCCGTAAGCATCGTAACGACCAGATTCTTGCCAAAGTTCTGCTGGTTGAATTGTTGGCATCAAAACCTCGAGCGCACCGGCTTTGTCCATTTCTTCTTTTATGATGCGTTCAACTTTGCGTAAAACTTTTAAACCCAAAGGCAACCAAGTGTAAATTCCAGAAGCTGTCTGGCGAATCATTCCTGCGCGCACCATCAATTGGTGAGAAATAACTGTAGCGTCAATTGGATTTTCTTTAAGAGTTGGTAAAAAGTAATTAGATAACTTCATGTTAAATATTTTTTTGATTTATTAATTTTTTGATAAAATTTTGTGCATATTTAACACCGTGAATGTCAATAGAGTGATCTAAATGATCTACAGCGTGAGATTCAAAGTTAAAGTTGTGCGATTTTAATATTTTTTCTGCTTCTAAAAAATTTTCAAAAGGCACAACAGAGTCTTGTTTGCCATGAACTAAGCAAATGTTAGGTTTTGAAAGAGTTTTTTCTCCAATCATTTCAGGCATAATTAATTTTCCTGAAAAAGAAATAATTCCCGCTGGTTGCTTTTTTTGAATTAGGCCTTGATAAATACTCATCATTCCGCCTTGAGAAAAACCAACAATGAAAAGATTTTCGTAAGATAAATTAAAGCGTGCTAATTGAGAATCGATAAAATTTCCAAGAATTTTATTGGAGTTTTTGATTGATTCAGAAATCTGTTCTAAAGTATTTCTGCCCAAGCCCCCATTTAGTGAAAACCATTGATATGAGTCAGGAAAACCACCTTCCCAGGGCTCAACTCCATGAGGTGAAATATAATGAGATTCTGGCAAAACATGAGAAAATTCATGATGTAAGCTTAAAAGATTTTCGCCATTTGCTCCGTATCCGTGCAAGAAAATCACTAGATATTTTGGATTTTTTAACGCACCATGTTCAACAAATTTTAATTCTGTCATATTTATTTTTGGGAAAAACCTGTATTTATAAGGGATATGCTTACTGTTGATAATCTTTCATTTTACAAAAATCACAAGAAGATTTTTAGCAACTTGGGTTTTTCTGTTGGGCCACAAACAGCTTTAATTATAACTGGTAAAAATGGCGTTGGAAAAACAACTTTGCTCAAAATATTGTCTGGAATTACTAAACAAACTTCAGGAAAAATATTTTGGAGTGATATTGACGTGGAAGAAATAAGGGATGAATTCAGTGGTGATCTGCAGTTTTTAGGACATAAAAACTTTTTGAAACCAGAATTAA
>VHBV01000227.1 GCA_016882165.1 Candidatus Pelagibacterales bacterium | reverse complement strand
TTGTCCGCCATATCCCCAAGAGCGCGCAAATTTTCCAGTTCGAATCAGAGTTGGGTCAGCATAATCAATACAGGCTACACTTGGATTCATTAACAACCACATGGCCAAGGGTTTTGATTCATCCCAAATTTCACGAAGCTGATAGCGGTATTGCTGACAATCAGAAAACACCGCACTAATTTTAGAATCACTTGGCCATAATGGACGGGATTTTCCGCCAGCGTCATGTTTGATATTTTTGTCCAATTCAAGGGAGTTTTTGATCGGAAAATTTTGCGAGTTTTTCATCTAGATCTTGTCAAAGTTCTTAAAAATTGAATCTAAAAATTCGACAAACTTTAGGACGAATTTTGTTAAATTTCCTCAAAAAATTCAGAAAGATTTTAAGCCAATTTTGGAGAGTAGATTTTATCAAAATGATATAATTCTAGACCAGAAATTTGTCGCTAAATTTTGTTCAATTTTTGGCAATAATCTAAGAAGAAAAAATCCTAATTTGCTAGTAAATTAGGATTGAAAAATTTGACAGAATTTGATGATTTTCTCCTCCGCCATTTTAGCAAAAATTGATCAACTTTTTCCAACTTAACTCCGTTCAAAAGGAACAATTCTGATTTTGGGAACTATCAGAAAGTCATCAAAATAGACAAGAATTTTGCTGATTTTTGGTCAGACAATCGTCCGACACTTTCAAATTATCATCACCCTTCCCTCATCATTTTTACCAAAAATCTTCAAATTACTCCTAAAATCGTCTGCCCCTGTCCGACCGATGGAGATAATGATTTCAATGGGCGGACATTTTGTCCGACCTTTTTTAGAGGGTTTTTAAATTTGTTATTTTTGCAGGCAGACAAAGTCCGACCCTACAAATAACTAACTCTACATGAGCAAACATAAAAGCACCTACAAGGTGCGTTTGGTGTCCTCAATTTTTATCAGCTTCGCTGTTAAAATACTGACTGGTAATTGAAAAACATTTCTAGCTCAATGAACAGTCTAAAACTGAGAGATAATTTTCTTTGAATGGTTTTCTTTTTTTAAAAGAAACTGAGATAAGAAAAACTTTTGAGGGAATCAAAAAGGTTAAAATTTTGGTCAAATTTTAATTGAACTTTGGATCAAAATTTTGAAGAAAATTTGGAATAATTTTTTACCGAAAAATAACAAAAAAGTTGATCGAAAAACGATCAACTTTTTGAGCCAAATTTTGAAACCTTTTTAAGAAATTCCTAAAAAGGTTTCTGAAATTTTTCAACCTTAAAAAGGGTGAACCACATTCCTTTAATGAAATAACCGACATGATAAGATTTTCCTGATTTATCATCCTGATAAATTTTTGTCGCTTTAGTGGCACCAAAAATTTCGAGAAGTTCTTTCCTCGGAAATTTGGTTTTTAAAAGATGTTTTTGATTATATTGATCGATTGCTAAAAACATTATTTGCCCTCCCCTTCAATTAGTCCGGCTTTTAAAATTTTATTTGCCGCATCGAAAGCGCGTTTAAAGTTTTTTTCCTCGATGTTTTCTTTTTTAATCCAACCCGCAATGTAACCTCTTGAATATTCAAGATTGTCAAATTGACCAAGAGAACATGATACAATATAAGCTGCCGTTTCTGCTTCAAATTCTTTAAGTGATTTATTCAACTTTTTTCCATCAATTATTTTTTCGCTATCATTATGAAGCAGACAATGTGCAATTTCGTGAAAGAAAATTTTATTTGGATCTGGACTTAAAGGACTAACTGCAATGATTTTTTGGTTTGGGATTGCATATCCCAAACAATTTCCATCTAAAGATTGGAATTTTTCTTGTTCAATACCAAGATTTTTTAAAGCTTGTTCAAGGTTAAAATTGGGAATAGATGGAATTTCAAATTCTTTTCCTTCTGTTTGAGACAAACTAAACCAATGAGGTCTTGCAAT
>VHBV01000226.1 GCA_016882165.1 Candidatus Pelagibacterales bacterium | reverse complement strand
CTCTAAGATAAAGGATTTGTAGCTTTAAGAGAGATTTAAAACTAGCCCTGTAGAGGACTTGTTTTTTGGCAAGGATTTTTTAATTATTTTTTTATAAGTGTCATTTTGAAAAAAATAACCTTAGTCAGAAAAAATTGTAATTTGATAAAAAATGAAGCTATCAAATTTTTAAAACAAAAAGCTATTGGTATGACTAACAATATTATATTCTTGTTAATTATAACATAGCAACAAGTGTTATCATGAGAGAAGATAATTTTGAGATCCTTCGCTTCGCTCAGGATGACAGATAGTTTTTAATATGGTAATGACAGTGATTTTTTTGAGATCCTTCGCTTCGCTCAGGATGACAGATAGTTTTTAATATGGTAATGACAGTGGTTTTTAAGATGGTAAATGACACTAATTGTTAAGATTATATAGTTACCATGTTTTTTTACCAGAGTAACAACTTTTGAAAATCAGAAAAATACCAATTAAGATTAAAGGTAGTGACAAAATTTGACCCATCGTAACATTATAAAACAAAAAACCAATTTGTTCGTCTGGTTCTCTAAAGTTTTCAATTAAAATTCTGAAGCTTCCGTAAAAGATTAAGAAAATTCCACTCAAAGAACCAATTTTTTCTTTAATCTTAGTAAATTGATTTAGACAAAATAGTAGAATGAAAAGAAAAATTCCTTCTAAAAAAGCCTCGTAAATTTGGCTTGGGTGTCTTGGTAAGTTGCCAGCATTTGGAAAAATTACTCCAAATTCTGAATTTGTAACTCTGCCATAAAGTTCCATATTTATGAAATTAGCTATACGACCAAAAAATAGTCCAACTGGAGCCGCAACTGATAAAATATCGGTTAATTGCAAATAGTTTATCTTGTATTTTTTGGCAAAAATATACATTCCAAAAATTGATCCTAAAAGACCACCATGAAAAGACATTCCACCATGCCAAAAAGCAAAAATTTCTAAAGGATTTTTAGCAAAGAAAGAAAAGTTATAAAACAAAACATACCCAATTCTACCACCAAGCATAATTGATAAAACTGCCCAAAAAAGCCAATCATCATAAGCTTTATTAGTCATTATTTTGTTTTTTTGGTTGTTTTTTTTAAGCCAAAGCATAGTGAATAAAATGCCTACAATGTATGCAAGAGAGTACCATCGAATTTCTATAAAACCAAAAGATAATGCCACAGGATCAATTTGGGGAAGGGTGATTGGGAAGTTTATCATAATTAATATATTTCAATTTGATGTATGCTGGGACTTTAATTTTTATCTTCCTCTATATGCATCAACCTGAGTTTCTGGAATATAAACGCTTTTTGGTAATTCTCCACTTTGAAAAAAAACATCAATTGGAATTCCGCCTCTAGGATACCAATAGCCAGAAATTCTGAGCCATTTTGGTTTGATACAGTTTATAATATCTTTAGCAATTTTTACTGTACAATCTTCATGAAATGCTCCATGATTGCGATAAGAAAATAAATAAAGTTTTAAAGCTTTGCTTTCAACAATTCTTTTGTTTGGAATATAATCTATAATTAATCTAGCAAAATCTGGCTGTGAAGTTACGGGACAAATTGAAGTAAATTCGGGACAAGTTAATCTTATAACATAGTTTGTTCCAATATGTGGATTTTCAACGCTATCTAAAATTTCTGCATCAACTTTATTAAGTTGGTAAGATGTTTCTTTTCCAAGTTTTAGATCTTTTTTGTTTTTCATATGTTTCTAGTAAATTTTTTGGTTTTTAAATTTATTTCTCATTCAATTTAAGTAATACTTAGTTTAACGTTGCAATCTCTTTACGAGATAATGAAGCAAAGCCATAGTAAATTAAGATCGCCACGCTTCGCAAGATTGCTCGCTCGCGATGACGAGGTAGGAACAAATAGCTCAATCGGTGATGACGAGCTAGGAGGTCAGTCATTGCGATGCCTCTTACAAATCGTCATTGCGA
>VHBV01000225.1 GCA_016882165.1 Candidatus Pelagibacterales bacterium | reverse complement strand
GTCAGTTATTGATTTAATCTGCTTCCCTGCTTACGCTAAGTTTCTGTTCTCTTTAAGTGCAAACCTAAAAAATAGATTTGTTAGTTTAATAAATGTTTACATTTGCTCTATGATAAATGCTAAAAATATTCCAAAGAATTTTTGCACAGCGAAAAAAGGAAAACTGAACTTGTTCAAAAGGATTTAGTCCTTTTTGTAATGAAGGATTTCAAATGTAATTACGCCTTGGTTTTTATGGAAGAGTTAAAATACAACCATTTAGTTGATGAAAATAAGATTAAAATAGGAAGCATTTATTTATAGTATGGTTTTGGCTAAGGGTAACCGCATTACATTTTTTTAGTTTTTCGATTTTTTATTGGTCATAAAAAATAGATTTTAAAAAATGCTAAATATAAAAAATGTGTAAAAAAATATTGGCTATCATAATATGCTGTTATTAAAAAAAAATTAATTATACTGTAAACAAAAATGAAGTTTAATCAAAAAAAAGGGACAATTATTAGAGGCAATTGCTCGTTTTTTTTGGGGATTTTTAAATAAAAAAATAGATATTGAAAATCACCAACTGGGGATTTGTAATTAGTCATAAAATATAGATTACTATCAACTGACGAATTTTCAGGTGGGGTTATTTTTTTCCCCAAAATCCCCAAATTTAATTTAAACATGAAACATGAAAACTTTTCGACTGAAAGAAAGCAGAAACAACCAGAATTTGACAAAAAACAGAAGAAAAACACACAAAAACCAAAAGTAGAAATATACAAAAGATTAATGGATGGTTCTGAAGATTTTGAAAAGACTATAATTATTTTAAATATACTTAATAATGAAAAAATAATTTTTTATAAAAATCAATCTTATATTATGAATGAAATTTAAAATTTAAAATCAAAATTCCTTTTTAAGATACATTAAAAATTCTGTATCGGTCATATTTTTTATTTTTTCACTCTCTGAAGCTTTTATTTTTGGTTTTTTGATAGGAGATTCATCAATTTGAATGTATTGTTTAGATGGGTTTTCTATGCGAATTTCAATGTCTTCCTTTATTTCAGAATCTTTTTCTGCGTTATCTTCGATTTTAAAATCTTTTTCTTCTTCTTCAATACCGAATTCTTTTTTTATGTATGCGTCTTTTTCTTTGTCTGCGTCAAATTCCTCCTCTTTAATGTCAATGTCATTAAAATTGCTAAGCTCAACGTTATTTAAATCAAATTTAGCATTTTCAACATCATCATAAGCTCTTTGTTCAAAGCTTTCCCAACTATTAGCGCTGCTGTTATCTTCTTCAAATAAATTATTGAAAGTTTGCCTTTTAAATTTGTATTCAGTTTCATTTATAGCATCTATGGCAGTGGATTTGGCGGATAAATTTTCTTTATCTTTTTCTTGTAAAACATAATCTTTGAAAGAATTTCTATTTTTATCAACATATTGTGGCCTTGTTTTTGGTTGCATAATTTCTCCTCTACCACTGTAATATAAGGGTAATATATGATTTAAGTGAATTTGAGTTGCCCCTTGATATAAGATTTCTGAATAATCCGTTGCCGGCTTAATAATTTTTGGGAAAGAGTATCCTTTATGAGAGTCAACAAAAGCAAAAACTTCTTTGAGTGGAATTGTCTTTTCAAAATATTCATCATAAAATTTTGCTTTAAATAATGAAATTAGATAATCGTAAAGAACTTCTTCTTTTAAAGCCTTTCCATTAAAAAAAAAATATCCTTTATTGCTGTTTGCAAGTGTTTCTGCATTGATAAAAACATCACTTTCTTTCAACTCATTTAAAAAATTTGAGGGCTTTTTTATTTCTGGAAGCATATAAATAAATCTTGAAGGAAGAACACCATGCAAAAAAATTAATTGTCTTTCATATTCATCAATAGAATCGTTGTAATCTTTTAAACTTGAATGAATAATTGATTTTTTTAAAATTGATTTAACTAAAATTAATTCTTTTTTTAAATCATT
>VHBV01000224.1 GCA_016882165.1 Candidatus Pelagibacterales bacterium | reverse complement strand
GACGAGTTGTATAAACTGAAATGCCTCCTTTGAAAAAGGAATTGGCATTGCCTAAATCACCCGTCTGATTTCTGGCGCAATCATCAACTCTCTTTTCCAAAGAGGACTCTGAAGTAAAATCACCCGTCATTGCACTTTGTGCAATGCCACCATCTTTTTTAAAGAGGACTTGAGATTGTTTATCAATTTTAAAATCAATTATTAAACCTTCAGACTTACCAATCCACTTTTCTTGCATGTTAAGAACTCTTTCGTCCCAACCTTTTAAATTTTTTAACTCAGACAATAATTCTTCTGAAAAATCAGAAACTTTCAAAAACCATTGTTTTAATTTTTTCTTCTCCACTAAAGCACCGCTTCTCCAGCCTCGCCCATCAATTACTTGTTCATTTGCCAAAACTGTTTTATCAATTGGATCCCAATTAACGAAAGACTCTTTTTGATAAGCCAAACCATTCTTAACAAAATCAATGAAAATTTTTTGTTCGTGTTTGTAATAGTTTGGTAAGCAAGTTGCAAGTTCTCTGCTCCAGTCAATTGAAAGACCAATTGATTTCAACTCGCTCCTCATTGTTTTGATATTTTCTAAAGTCCAATCTTGCGGATGAATTTTATGTTCAAGAGCAGCATTTTCAGCAGGCAAACCAAAAGCATCAAAACCCATAGGGTGTAAAACATTAAATCCTTCAAGTTTTTTAAAACGAGCTATAGCATCGCCAATAGTGTAATTTCTTAGATGACCCATATGGATTTTTCCAGATGGATATGGAAACATTTCTAAAACGTAATATTTTTTCTTTCTCAGATTTTTCGTCAAATTTGAAAATATTTTGTTCTTCCCAAATTGCCTGCCATTTTTTTTCAGCAATTTTGTGATTATAATTCTCGTTCATTTAGTTTATAAATTATTTATTTTTATTTTATTACTGACCAGGTCTTCCAATTGAACCAGGAATCATCTGAGGAATTTGTGGATTTGAAAAACCAACACCTTCAGAAGCATAAGGTAAAGAAGTAGGAGCAGAAAAATTATCCTGTTTTAAAGGAGAAAATTTACTATTTGGACTACCATTAATATACATGTTCGAATTATAAACACATACTATATCAGCTCCACTTCTAAGAGTGAATTGTGGAGCGACCCTTTCAATAATTATATAATCCCCTGCAGCTCTAAAGTTAACCAAAGATTCATAACCTGCAGAATCAACTGTAAAAATCGCTGGAATTTCAGCACTTTTTTTAGCAAATTGAAAATAAGTAAATTCACCATTATCAAAAACTTTAATTGGTGCAATTGTTGGTTCTCCAGTATATTGATAACTAAAGTTGTAGGCTGAAAAATTTCTCATATCCGGTTCATCTGAAGGAGGAATTTTAGAAAACTCGACAATATTTTTATCTTTCTCGTCTGGATAAGCAAATTTTACAACAAATACTAAATCTTTATCATCAATTCCTCTCGCTTCTTTTGCAGTCAATTGAAAGTGATAAATCTTTTTGTTTGTAATCACAGTCATGTTTGTTTCAGAGTTATCTTCGCCAACTGGTTTTAAAAACAATCTATTTCCCAAATGTTCAAATAACCATAAAGATGGATCACCCATTGAAATTGTTGATACTGCTTCACCATCTTGAAATTCAATAAAACCTTGATAAGTGTAGTGTCCAGTGTAATGGTAAACTTCATTTGGGTTATAAATGAAACTTCTGAATTTCTTTTCGCTACCCAAAAACCTTGGCTCTTGTGCCGAATGCGCAACAAGAGGAAATAATAAAAAGAAAACTAAAAATTTAAAAAATCTCATTGGGTTACTTTATATAGTTTATAGCTGTTAACAGTGAAGTTTAAGTTTTTATTTTTATCATTTTTATCGGCTCCACCAAAGTAAAAAGATATCTTAGCAAGAAAATTTTCAGTCTGATTAGTAATGCCCGCACTACTCTTTATTGTTGTTTTTGCAGTAAACCTAACTTCAG
>VHBV01000223.1 GCA_016882165.1 Candidatus Pelagibacterales bacterium | reverse complement strand
AAAATACTAAAAAAAATTGTCGAACTACACGGTAACCGTGAGTAACAAATTCACCAAACATCTTCCATTAAAAAAGGGCCAACTTCAAAAGAAGTTAGCCCTTTTTTAATGGCGGAGCTGACGGGATTCGAACCGAACCTGTCTCCATTTTTTACATTCAGTATTTATAAGGCTTTAAGGCGTCCCATGCTTAACCGAAAATTTAGAGAAATTTTTACTGGTTTACATACGGCATAAATTACTAAATTGGTAACTGTAACTAGGCCGCTGTCCAGAATTTCACAAGATTTGCCAAATGAGACACATCACTTCCTTTAACAAAAAAGTCATTCATGCCATTTCTTAAAAACTTGTGAATTTTTTCTTTTTCACCATCTCCGCTATAAACAATAATTGGAATTTCGGCGTTTGTTTGTCCAGATTTTCTAATTTTTCTTACAACTTCATCTCCATTCATTATTGGCATATTAACGTCAGTAATCACTAGATCAGGAGTTAGATTTGTATCAAAGAATTTGTCGTGTAGTTCTTGTCCATTTGATGCTACTTCAACTTCAAATCCAGATCTCTTTAAAGCATTCGCGAGTAAAAGCCTGTTTACCGGATCATCATCGGCAAGCAATATTTGTTTAGGATTATTCTGGTTAACTAAGGAACTAATCATGTTTTGTGGTAACTTATTGATCAAATTCCACTTGGCTACTGATCTTATGATGTGAAGGTTAGCTGCTTGATTTTTTGCAATAACCTCATCAACCCCAAGATCGGCATAAGTAGTTTTTTGTTCTTTATCTGCATTGTAGATTAGAATTGGAACTTCTGCGTGAAATTTTCTGACTCTCTTAATTAAATCACTGACAACAATTTCTTTGTTCTCATCATCAATTAACAATAAATCATAGTCATAATTTGATCTTAGCTCTCTTATGGCATCTTTTTCAGTGTTAACAAAGTTGGCATTGATGTTCAAATTGTTCTTTATCTCATCTTTAAACATTGCCAGATTTTCTAAAAATCCTTTTTCTTCAACAATCAGGATATTTTTTGATAAAGAGTCAAAATTTGTTGTGCTGCTTTTCGGTAAAAGTTTTTTAACCTCAATGTTTGAAATTTTTGGGAAATTTAAAATAAATTTGGTAAATTTTCCAACCTCGGATTCGCATTCAATTGTGCCACCAAAGCTTTCCATGGTTTTCTTGCAAAAATCTAAACCAAGTCCAGTTCCTTCTTTTTTACCGGATGTATAAAATGGCTCAAAAAGATTTTTAATTTTATCAGCCGGAATTCCTGGTCCGTTATCTTCAACTATTACTTGGTTGAAATCTGAATCGTTTGAACCTTTCTTAAAATAAATTTTAACATACTGATTCGGGTAAGAATTCAGGTAATACAAGGCATTCTTAAGCAGATTGAAAATTACATAAGTGAAAGCTGTTTTATTAGCTTTGATGATGAAATTTTCCTTGGTGTTTAATATGACTCTTTCTCTCTGAGTCTCATGATCAAAACCATATTCTTGAATTACCGAAGCAAGCAAATCGGAAGTTGAGACAAATTCCAATTTCTCTTTTTTGCCTTTCTCTTTTAAATTTGACAAAATCATGTCTATCACTTCAGAAGCTCTAGTGGTGCAACCCAAGATGATGCTTAGATTTTTATTAATTTCTTCGATTTCATTAAATTCGAGCTGTTTTTTAACATTGCTACCATCGGTCAAAATCAGGCTTTTAATTCTGGCGGTTAAAAGGTTTATGGCGTTTAGTGGATTGCGCATTTCATGAGCAATGCCGCCGCCAAAAGATTTCATGTTTTTTAACTTAAACTGACTTTTTAACTCAGTTCTGTGACAAAGAGCCCCACTGGCAAGAGCAAATAAGAATATTGGGATCAATTCAAATCCCAGATTTTCAAAGGAGATGTTTATGTTAATTGCTGGGATTGCAATCAGTGTCAGAGGAGTTGCAAAAAAGAACATTATTACAACAAAA
>VHBV01000222.1 GCA_016882165.1 Candidatus Pelagibacterales bacterium | reverse complement strand
AACAAAAGGTTATCAAGCAATTGGAAAAATTGTTGGAGCAAATCCAAATGCACCAAAAGTTCCTTGTCATAGAGTTGTAAAATCTAATGGTTCAATAAGTGGATATGCTTTTGGTATAGAAAAAAAAGTCTCTTTGTTAAAAGAAGAGAATATTGAAGTAAAAGAAGGAAAAATCGTAAATTTTGAAAAAAAATTTTATAAATTTAGCTAAATAAAAATGAAAAAATTATTTTTAATTATTACTTTATCATTATTTTCAAATACAGGCTTTGCAAACAGTTCTAACAACTCTTCAGATCCTCTTGCAACTTCAGCACTTCATCCAAAACAAATGAAGTGGAATTTTGATGGTTTTTTTGGATCAATTGATCGTCAATCAGCTCAAAGAGGATACCAAATCTACAAAGAAATCTGTTCAAGCTGTCACAGCTTAAAATTAGTTGCCTATCGTAACTTAACTGAACTTGGTTTTTCAGAAGATGAAGTGAAACAAATTGCTTCTGAATATATGGTTACAGATGGACCAAATGATGATGGAGAAATGTTTGAACGTCCATCTATTCCATCAGATAAATTTGTATCGCCTTATGCTAACGAGCAAGCTGCACGTGCAGCAAATGGTGGAGCTTTACCACCTGATTTATCTTTAATTATAAAAGCTCGTCATGATGGACCTAACTATGTCTACTCACTAATAACTGGATACAAAGAAGCACCTGAAGGATTCCAAATGTCTGAAGGTAAAAATTATAATCCTTATTTTGAAGGTAGACAAATTTCAATGCCAGCACCAATTTCTGATGATGGAGCTGTTGAATATAGAGATGGCACAGTTGCAGCCAAAGAACAAATGGTTATAGACGTTGTAAACTTCTTACAATGGGCAGCAGAACCTGAAACAGAACACCGTAAAAAAATGGGTGTTCGTACAATGATTTTCTTACTAATTTTATTTGCAGTTTTGATTGCAGCTAAAAATGCCGTTTGGAAAAAAGTAAAATAATTTAGGTAATATATCATAAAAACAAGTGTCATCCTGAGCAAAGCGAAGGATCTGAAGCGATAAGCTCCGGAATCTTACTTCTGAAATCCTTCGCTTTGCTCAGGATGACAATACTTGTCAAGATGGTATGGTTACCATAACTTAAATAAAAAAATGACTTTCGAATTTAACACAGAAAACCAAAAAAAGGTCACTGAAATTTTGGCAAAATATCCACAAGATAGACAAAAATCAGCTGTCATGCCTCTTCTTGATTTAGCTCAAAGACAAAACAATAACTGGATTTCAAAAGACGTCATCTCTTGCATTTCAAATATCTTAAAAATGCCAGAAATAAAAGTTTACGAAGTTGCAACTTTTTACACGATGTATAACTTGAAACCGGTTGGAAAATATCTTTTGCAATTCTGTAAAACAACTCCTTGCATGTTACGTGGTATTGATAAAATTATTCACGACTGCGAAGAAAAACTTGGAATTAAAATGGATGAAACAACTTTAGACGGACTTTTCACTCTGAAAGAAGTTGAATGTCTTGGTGCATGTGTAAACGCACCAGTTGTTCAAATTAACGATGATTTTGCTGAAGATCTAACTTCTGAGAACTTTCAACAAATTTTGAATGATCTAAAATCAGGAAAAGAATTCAAAATTGGCTCACAAACTGGCAGACAATGTTCTGCTCCACAAGAATAATTAGGTAATTAAGTGATCAGAGCAAAAGACTTATCAATTTCATTTTCTGGTCGTGAAGTTTTTCACGACGGTAACTTCATTATTAATTCCCGCGAAAAAGTTGGTCTTATTGGTCGCAATGGAAGCGGCAAATCAACATTTTTGAAACTTATATTAAAAAAACTAGAACCAGACGAAGGTGCAGTTGAAATTCCGCGTGGTTATAGAATTGGACATTTAGAGCAACACATTCACTTTACTCATGACACAGTAATTGACGAAATTTGCTCAGTTTTGCCAGCTGATCGCGAACATGAAGGCTGGAAAGGAGAAAATATTTTATATGGTCT
>VHBV01000221.1 GCA_016882165.1 Candidatus Pelagibacterales bacterium | reverse complement strand
AAAGAAGAATTATCGATGATATTCTTTCTCCTAAAATTGTTATTGGCACAACGGTTGAAATTGTTGACCCAACTTTCCTATTTTTAAAGACAAATACAACTGTAAAATACAATAAAAGTAAAACAACAAGAACGGAAAATTCTCTTGCACAATCAATTCGAAATGCTATTCTTTTGTATAAGCAAAATTATATTAATAAATTTGATGCAACTTTTGTTCTATCAAAATTACAAAATGACATTGATTTAGTTGATGCCGCAATTTTAGGTTCCGAAACATCAGTTCGTTTAGAAAAAAGGTTTGAACCTAATTTAAATCAAGTATCTTCATATGTTGTAAATTTTGGTGTTCCTTTACACAGAGGCACTTTATTAAATCGACTGGTTTCAAGTGAGTTTAGAATATCTGATGGTACTGTTGTAAGAGTAGCGCAATTGGAAGAATCACCGCAATCATTTACAGGTGTTGAAGAAATTTCAATTATTAACCCTGGTTTTGGATTTACAAGCACACCTATTGTTACAATTACTGGCGATGGAACTGGTGCAACTGCCGAAGCTACCATTGTAAATGGTAAAATTCAATCAATTGCAATTACAAATCGTGGTGTAAATTATACACGAGCTTCTGTTACAATTACTGGTGGTAATGGTGTTGATGCAACAGCTACCGCAGTTGTATCAGGTAAAATTGGAACAATTAGAGTTATCTATTATAATACAAGTTCGGAAAAGAAAATTATTAAAGCAAATGCAGGTACAATTGACTATGAGAATGGCGTAGTTGAAATCGATGACATTAATATCATTTCTCTTACTTCTGGAAGTGAAATGAAAATTGATATTCAATCCGAAAAATCAATTATTGGATCCAGTCGAAACAATATTATTACAATTGATGAAACTGATCCAAGCGCAATTGCTTTAGATTTTGAAACCGTTTGATGACAAACCAAAAAACTTCATTATTAGTTAACCGCCAACTTCCTGAATTTATTCGGGAAGAATATCCATTATTTCAAGCTTTTTTAGAAGCTTATTTTGAATTTTTGGAAAATAAACAAGGCACACAGAAAAATGATTTAATTAATCGTGCTAAAGAACTTCGTAATATTGCCGATGTTGACCAATCACTTGTTGATTTTGAAGAACAATTTTTAGAAACTTACGCACAATTTTTTCCAAGAGATACGGCAGTAACAAAAGAGTTTCTTATTAAAAATGTAATGCCTTTTTACCTTTCAAAAGGCTCAGAAAAATCTTTTAAATTTTTATTTCGTGTTCTTTTTAACCAAGAGATTGAATTTAAAAGACTTTCGGATAACATTATTCGTACATCTGATGGTGATTGGATTCAGGAAAACAAACTTCGTATTGAAAAAGAATTTCGCCTACACTATGTTGTAGATGGAACTAAAACAGTTTTTGATTTATTATTTGCCGCTCCTGCAAATACAATTAGAGTTTATGTCAATGAAGTATTACAAAATTCATCATCATATTTTGTTCAACCAGAATCACTTAAATTAACATTCCATACTGCACCGGCAAATAATTCGATAGTTCAAATAATTTATGATGATTATACTCTTTTTGACCCAGTAAAATTTTTTAGTCGAACTGTAACTGGTCTTTCTTCTGGTGCATCAATTGTAAGCGAAAAAGTTGTTGAAGAAAAAATCAACAAACTTAAAATACTTTCTTTTTTTGCTGTCGAAAAAAATATTCTTGGTAATTTTCTTGAAGGTGAAATAATTGAATTTACCGCATTTAATGCTAAAGACATTAAAATAACAATTCGTGGTCAAACAATTTCAAGTCTCCGTTCTATTAATATTATAGATGGTGGTGCAGATTACAGAGTTGGTGATCCAGTAAGAATTATTGGAGGTCAAAGTGGAAACTTTATTGTGCCTCCATCTGCAATTATCAGCGAAGTTTTTACTGGCCCAATTTCTAATATTAATGTACTTTATGGCGGCGCAGGATTTTTCTTAGGTGATACAGTCGAAACCAATGTGTCCAATGTTGCGTTAGTTCTTGAAATTGGCCAAGTAAATACTGCCGGAGAGCTTTCTTCTACACTAACATCAAATAC
>VHBV01000220.1 GCA_016882165.1 Candidatus Pelagibacterales bacterium | reverse complement strand
TGTTTAATTTGTTCTTGAAGCTGGTTGATGATTGAAAGGGCTTTTTGACAGCTTGTATATCCAAAATGCGACCCTATTTCGTAATATAACTCTTTGCTCTTCTCAAGCTCTTCTATTTCTTTTTGTAAGTCTGTCATTTTTTAAATTTCTCCTTAGTTTTTGTTAGTAATTTCCAATCGTATTCCATAGCAAGCCAAACCACCTCATTTTTATTGTGCAGCAGAGCAAATCTTTCTTTGTTTTCATCAATTCCTCTAGCGTGACATTTCCAAATTTGCCCTGATGAGTTTTTGTAATTGTTACCGACCATTATGATCATTATTTCACTTTTATTCCTCTGTTGATAAAAAAAGGTTGATATTTAATGTCTTTAGTCATTAATCACCTCCTTAAAATTAAAAATCCTTTGTTTTCTTCGCTCCTTATATTCTATATCAGCCCCACAATGCTTGCAGAGTTTATGTTCTTTCGCACAATCAATACAAACCTCATCAGTATTGCTATTCACGAATTGCAAATCTTTATTACAAGATTTACAGTTAGTGTGAACAAAAGAGTTTGTGTGCATGCCTCCACTTCTATACCAACAAACTAAACACGTACAATTTTTAATTCTTTCTTGTTTTTGCGGGTCTTCTTGTAAGTTTTTAGCAAGCTGTAAAGTTTTTTTGATATAATCTAATTTACCCCCATTTCTAATTGAGATGTCAGAATTATCTAATTTTGATCTTTTAGTCATTTATTACCTCAAATTCAATTTTCCAAACCCAGCAATTGCTCTCAAAAGAGTGCTTAGGATGTTTTTTGTTCCAGAGTTTGCCAAACGCTTCTTTTGCAGTTGTCCAGCATTGATAAGTTCCTTTGGTTGGGTGTAGTGTGCTGTGCCAGTAATTTTCTGATTTAAAGACTCCAGCTTCACAGGCTGCATCTTCCTCAGAAATCTCTCCAATCCTCTCAACCCCAATATCTTTTATGCGAAGCGTGAGGCGGGATTGTTCTTGCTTCATGTGTTGAGGCGGTTTTGGTTTTGTCCAATCACCAAATTCAGGGTTACCATCAGCCCAATACCAAACATCTTGAAGAGATATTCCATCTATTGAAAAGCTTTCCTTCACGAAAATTTTATCTCCGATTTTACCGAAGTGGCATTTTAACGCAAATAAACTTCCGCAATAACCAGTTGTTTCATTTGGTAAATAAAAATAACCTTTAAGTCTTTCTTCTGGCTGCGGCTTAATCACCATTCTAAACTGCGTTTTTTTTCCCTCAAGCGTAGCCCTTACTTCTTCTGCGTTAAATATTACTGATTTCATAAATTAAATTTTTTGAATTTTAATTAAAGCTATTCCTGTCCGACCTTCACTTTCCATTTCTTTAACAACTTGATCTATCATTGCTGGAAGCGGAGAAAACAAGTTTTTAGTAACAACCCTCCAACAATGGTTGTATTGGTCAGTACTGAAAACTAAAAAATAATTTTTACAGAATAAGTATTCCATTCTATTCTCCAAATTTAATTAAACTTATTTAATTCTTTTATCATCGATCGCCTAGGTTCTTGTCTATCCAAAAGCCTATTGTAATAAATTTTAAAATATTTTTCGAAATTAAAACCTTTGTTGAAGTAAAAGATTGTTTCACATTTCTTTTCATCAGAGTTGTATTTTTTCAGCATTTTCCAGCAGCGTAGAAAATATCTGTAGCTCCATATTTTATGGCGTTTAACTATATTTATCACTTCTATTCTCCAAATTTAATTAAACCTTGCTCGTGTAGCTTTATCAATAATCTTGCAGCACAGTCTGCTGCAGCATCAATAACTAAACATTTTTCTGTTCCGCTCCCATTAGCAATAAAATTTGGCAAGGCATCAATCAGCGTCTCAAGGTCATAAGCTGGAATTAAAGGTTCTTTACCAAACATTGCATGATGCTCTTTCCAAGCTAAATCTTGTTGAGCATCTATCTTACCTATTACTAGAGAGCGATTGGCAGGAATTTCACCTACATTTAGTTAGCTATTTAAAACTTTATTCACGATGTTTGGTGCAAAACGCTGGACTTGAACCAACAACCGAAGCATTATGAGTGCTTTGCTCTAACCAATTGAGCTAGTTTTGCGTAA
>VHBV01000219.1 GCA_016882165.1 Candidatus Pelagibacterales bacterium | reverse complement strand
GGCCATGTAAAAAATTTGGTGAAGAAAACTAGAGATAAATTTGAGGATTTTAATGAATGTTTAGATATGGCTTTAATGGGAGTATAGATATTAGATTTGGTATAAAAACGATCTCATTTTCTGGTAATGGAAATAAGACTTTTCCTTATACCAAGGCAAAAATTATAGATATGTATGGATTTCAAATTTCTTATGAAAAGCATAAGATAGATAAAAAGGAAAGGATAAAAGAGAGGAAAATTCAACAAAAGAAAAACAACATCCTTTAAATTTGATTCAAAGTTGCCGCAATATTTTTAGATGATTTACCACTAACTTTAGCCTCATCGGCAAACTTATCCCAAATAGAAACCGCCGCTTTCACCTCATCAATAATTGTCAGCGCAGTTTTTGGTTTAATTGAAACTATCTCGGCAAGTTTCAACATGTGAGAAATTGAAGGGTTTTTGCCTTCACCTAAAATTGTGGTGCAATGCTGCCCAACTGGGCCAGACGAGAAAGTTAAATCATAAGCTGGTGAAACTGTCCATTTACCATCTTTATCCATTAAGAAAGAAAAGTTCTTCGAGTGATCATCACGATTATGCGCGAAGATATTAAAGACCATTTGGCGGAATTGCTTTTCGCATTCCAAAATATCTTTGGTTAAATATCTGGTTGCCTTTAGTAAAGTTTCGTAATCAAGGCTTGGCACTCTGTGGTCAGCATGTAAAAGACCACTTATTGTGTGCATGTGTACGAATGATGATTTTTGGCGATCAAATCTTTTTACGCCAAAATATCCATCACATTTTTTTGATTTAAAAAGCTTGGCTTCAGGAACATCCAAACCAGCTTCTTGTGCCATTAGGTTGTAGGCATATTCAATGCAGCCAATATCTTTTGGATCTGATGAAGAGCGGAATTTAATAATCCAATTATCATGCGAAGTTTTAGGGTCGTGCTTTGTAACTTCTAACTTTTCATCTGAAGAAATGCTAACTAAAATCTTTGGTCTTGCACCAGCAGAAGAACCATTCATAACTAAAAGATCATCAATATACTTATCGTCATCGCTATCTTGAAAATGGATACATTCATCAGCAATTACATCCAAATCTTTCAAATGGGTGAGGGCTTCAGAATCGGAAATTTCTGGTTCATACATCAATGCACCCATGCCATTACTTCCCGTGTAACATAAACGATCAAGTGGTGTTATTGTTATAGGATTAATGCCAACTTTAGTTAACTTTCTATCAAGCAAAAGTCTTCCCCAACCATCTGGTAAGCTATCGTTAAAAATTCCAAACAAGCCTTCAAAAGTGTTGCCATCACAAGCAATGGCACCTGAGCGTAAAGGCAATTTAAATGGAGAAAGTTCCAATTTGGTTTTTAAAAACTCGTCATCATATTCAAAAAATATTTTACGGTTACTTATCGCAAGCCTTCCCATCTTTATTATATCGTCACCACGACAATATTTTACATTTACAATTTTGATTGGATTAAAAGTCATTACTTTCTACCTCTTTTACGATTTTGAGCCTCAAGTTTAATAATTTCATCAAGAGTATTTTTTTCTAAAACATCATTTTGACTAAAGATTTTAGTAAAGTCATTTAGACTTCCTAAAGCAGAAGCTATCTTCAACAGAGATTCCAGAGATATTTTTCCAGTTAATTCAAATTTTTTTATAACCGAATAACTAACACCAGAAGATTTGGAAAGACTTTGTTGGCTTAAATTAAGCGATAACCTCTTTTCTCTAGCTGATTTTGCTAATAACTGTGAAGCTTCAAAAGGTGTTAAAAATAATTCGTTCATTATGGTAGACTTTATCTATTTAATATTATCATAATGGATAATATAGTATCTATTATTATAAATAAAATCAACCTCTAAAGTTAAAAAATTATCTTTAAATATGGAAAGGAAGATAATTTTTGGGTTTTTTACATGTCAAAATCGTTCAAAAAAAACATAAAAACTGTCTTAAAAAACACCTCACCAGAGTTTTTAAAGGAGTATTTCAAAAGTTATAAATTTTTAGACAAAGAGATTAACATTAATCAGAAATATTAAGGAAATGGAGATGAAAGAAATAATTTTATTTAGTGAGGAAACTAGAAAGGTTATAAGAGGA
>VHBV01000218.1 GCA_016882165.1 Candidatus Pelagibacterales bacterium | reverse complement strand
ACTCCTATTTACATAGTTCTCGACACTCTTGATCAAACTTACAAAAAGAAAACATATCCTTTAATTGGCAAAAATGACCTTGATAAAATCGCTAAAAAAGAGATTGAAGTTGAAGGAGATAAAAATGGTTTACATGGCCACCTATCTTATATTCCAAAGAAAAATACTGAAATAAAAAAATCAGAGTGTTTGTATGTTTCAGCTTCAAAATCTGATCTTTTAAACGAATGGGTTGAGTTACTACTTGATTTAAGTAATCATTTAGTTGGTATTTACATGATACCTATTGAATCATTTTCTTTGCTAGAGGAAATAAAAAAAATCAATTCAAAATCTAAGAAAACAGAGTTTTCGCAAAAAGAAATTTTCTGTTTAATTCTACAAACAAAACTTGCTGGAACAAGACAAATAATTTTTTCTGATCACGGAATAATATTCACTCGTATAGTTAATTACAGTTTTCAAGAATCTGATTGGAATCTACGCTATGAACAAGATATTTACAGTACATTTGAATATTTAAAGCGTTCATATACTTCTCTTAATGTTAGAGAACTAAGAATAGTTAACATTTTCTCCCAAGAAAAAATTGACAAAATAAACTCATTAGACAAAAAAGAACTTAATTTACTTCATTACACACCCAAAAAATTATCAGAAGAACTAAAATATAAGAATTTATTGACTGACCAAGAAGAATTCTGCGATTTACTAATTAGCAAAACTTTCTCTCAAAAAAGTAAAATTCTGCGTTTTACATTGCCAAAAATTGAGGCTCTAGATAAAATGTTCTTGGTATTAAAAATATCAAAAATATCAAATATTGCTTTAGCTGCAATTATTATATTTATTTCAATCTTAGTAGCTTTCTCTGCCTACAAAATTGGTTATCAAGCATCTGATTCACAGAAACAAAAATTACTAGCATTATCTGACTATAAAAGTGCCTTATCATTAAGTAGTGAATCTGAAAAAACCTCTGATATTGCTGAAGGAATAAACATAAATCAGGTTATGGATTTTGGAAAAATTGATGACAACCTAAGAATAAAAGACAAAGACTTTTTATCTATTTACAATGAACTTAAATTCCTAAAAAAGTATAATGTACAGCTAGAAAAATTCAGTTATTTATTAATTGACTTTAATCAAAAAGCTCCTTCTCAGTCTTTAAGTTATCAATTCAGCTATAACGGTAATTTAAATAATAAGAGTGGTGATATTGATGACCTATTCAAAGATTTTGACATAATGTTTAATAGTACTAAAAAATATTTCTCTGAATATGAAATAAAATACAAAGAAATACCAAAAACTATCGATTTCACACAGAAATACTATACTTTTCCTATTGAATTTACATTTAAAAAATAAATGAAGGTAAAAGAGATTCGCAAAAAAATTATTGTTAATTTTTCCATTTCAACAGCCCTTTTGTTGGTTCTAAGTGCTATTTTTTACTACAAAATAAATCAGTCTGCTATTGGAAATAAAAAAATTGAACAAATAAAACAACAAACAGCAAAAATCAAAAATGATACTGAAAATATCTTGGAAAGAGTTGAAAGTATTAAAAGATATAAAGAATCTTGGAAAACAATTCCTGATAATAAAAAAATCACCTCTGGAATTAAAATAGATGAAATAAATAGCAAACTTTCAAAAACTGCCGCAAAACATGAAATAACTAATCAAAAAATTCAAATAACTCTTCCCGAAGAAATGAAAGGAGGTATTTTTGAATGCAAAACTGTTAACGTAGTATCAAGTATTGTTCAAATTACTTTCAATGCTCTTACAGATACAAGAGCAATGCTATTTATGTCTGAATTGACAAACTCTTTACCTGGTTACATAGTAATTGATAAAGTTGAAATCAGAAGATTCAAAAAATACACTGAGCAAGACTTATTTGATATCAGTTCTGGAAAAGATAATGGAGCAATAGAAGCTCAAATTAAGTTCTATTGGTATTCATACAAAGAAAAACCTGCAAACTAATTACTATAAATCAATATTTTATTTTCTAAAAAATTAAAATTTATAAATTCCACAAAACTATGAAGAAAATTATAAAGTTAATTATGATTTCTATAATTCTTGCTCCTTGTATTTTGCTTGCGCAAGA
>VHBV01000217.1 GCA_016882165.1 Candidatus Pelagibacterales bacterium | reverse complement strand
TATATTGATTTATCTTTGCTCTACCGTACTCTCCTTCCTTCTTAAGACTTTCCAGCCCCTTATACATTGATGTAAGAAGTTGCATTATGATAGATGCAGTGATGTAAGGCATAATATTCAGAGCGAATATACTCATTCTTTGAAGCGCTCCCCCTGAGAAGAGGTTAACCATACCAAATATGTTAGAGCCACTTTCAAAAAATTTATTCAAGACAGCAACATCAACCCCTGGAATCGGAACAAAAGTACCGAATCTATAGATAAGAAGTATGAATATCGTGAATAATATTCTCTTTTTTAATTCTGAAGTTGAATCTGACACGATTTAACAAATATTTTGTTAAGCAAAAGCCTTTGCTTTCGCTGAATAACTATCAACGTGAACTTTAAAACTTGCTTTAGCAGCAGAGTCTTTTCCCATAATTAGTTTTACTTTTGAGTCTTTATTTTTAATAAGACCGAATTCTTCTAACTTCACTTTGTCTACAGAAGAAATTTTAGAGTCTTTTTTTGCGACATGATTTATTACGTCCGCAATAGTAACAACTTCTATTTCTTTTCTTAAAACGTTTACAAAACCTCTTTTGGGAAGTCTCATATAGATAGGAGTTTGACCACCTTCAAAACCCTTAACTGAGTGATGTCCGGTTCTTGCTTTTTGACCTTTTACACCACGTCCAGAAGTTTTACCTTTTCCAGAACCAATACCACGGCCAACTCTAATACGAGAGTTTCTTTTAATTTTTGGCAATCCTGTAAGAGAAAGAGACATATTTATACCTTATATTTTAATCGCAAACTTATTATTATTTTAGTTTCCTAAATAATTAATTTGATGAAACTGTGATAATATGACCAACTTTTTTGATCATACCCAGAACTGCTTGACTGCAGTTTAATTCCGAAGAGCTTCCAATACCCCTAAGACCAAGTCCTATAAGACTTCCTTTTTGTCTATCGGTTAGTTTTGAACCACTTTTAACTTGTTTAACAAGAACTTTTTTGTTTAAAAAATTATCAAATTGCATAATTATTCGCTAACCTCTTTTTTGTCTTTTTCTACATTATTATGAAGAGCTAAATTTCTTCTTTTCACAATCTCAGAAATTTCTTTAGATCTTTTTTCTGCAATAATTTTAGGAGAAGTTAATAGTTTTAGAGCTTCAAAAGTCGCTGCAACCATGTTATAAGGATTAGAAGTTCCAACTGATTTAGCTACCACATCTCTAATTCCAGCGCATTCAAATATAGCGCGCATAGGACCTCCCGCAATAACTCCTGTACCAGCAGGAGCAGATCTTAAATATACTTTCGCAGAGCAAAATCTACCAAATATATCATGATGCACTGTTCTTCCTTCTTTAAGCGAGATTTTGGTCATTGCTTTTTTTGCAGCTTCGAAAGCTTTATTTTTAGCGTCTGTAACTTCAGTAGCGTTTCCTTTACCAAATCCTACTTTGCCGTTTTTGTCTCCAACCACAACTAGAGCAGCAAAAGAAAGGTTTTTACCACCCTTAACAGTCTTAGAAACTTTGTTAACCGAAATTAATCTTTCTACGATTTCGGTATTGTTATTTTTAACTTGTTTTGACATCTGATAAAAATTTAATTTTTAGAATGATAGACCAGCTTCGCGGCAAGATTCAGCTAAAGCTTTGACTCTACCGTTATATACATAGGCGCCCTTATCGAACACAACTTTTGTAATACCGTCTTTTAAACATAATTCTGCAAATGCTTTACCGACCATTTTTGCTTTTTCAATACCATTTGCTTTTTTGTTATCTTCAAAACTTAAAGTTGAGAAAGATTGCAAAACCTTTCCTTCAACACTAACAAGTTGAGCATAGATGTTTTTATTTGATCTAAAGACAGCGATTTTAGGTCTAAGAGATTTGTTGTTCTTAGCGATATTGCCTTTAATTCTGTATTTTCTTCTTTCGTAATTAGTAAGCATATTACTTCTTTTTACCCTCTTTTCTTAAAATTGTTTTACCAGAAACTTTAACGCCTTTTCCTTTGTAAGGTTCAGGTTTTCTGAAAGAAATTATTTCTGAAGCAACTTGACCAACTAAAACTTTGTCATCACCAGATATGATAACTAAGTTAGGTTTTTCAAAAGCTGCGCTAAT
>VHBV01000216.1 GCA_016882165.1 Candidatus Pelagibacterales bacterium | reverse complement strand
AAATTTGGTGAAGAAAACTAGAGATAAATTTGAGGATTTTACAAAATGTTTGGAGAGCGCTTTAATGGGAGTATAGATATTAGATTTGGTATAGTTTCCGAAGAAACCCTCCGCCAAATCGACAATTTCAACCAAGAATTTGAGGAACATTGCACTAAGTGAAGATTCTCAATCATTCCACTTGATAAGTGTTTAAAACGAAGCGTTCATTGGTGTCGTGGCACTTTAGCAATTTTTAAAAAAGTTTATGAACCGATTAATTTACAAAGGATTTATTGAGGATATCAGAAATGAAAAATGCACTGATCAGGAAATTGAAAAACTGATCGATGTTTTTGAAGAAGCTGTGAACTCAATGTCAGCAACCTCTGCCAAAAAATCATTTTATGATTTGAAGGATTTTAAAGAAACTGAACGCGCTGGCGTTAATCTTTTTACCCTGACTCTTGAACGTGAGCCGATTAAAAATTATGAAAAATACACCGGCTATTTTGAATGTGGTAAAAAGAACCTAAAAGTGGTTGCCACGCACGGTGAGTTTACGGCTGTGATACTGGGCTAGCTCAATATCTTTTCCATTACAAAATTTCTTAACTCAACACCTCTAATTTTTACAAACTGTTCTTTTGCAACTTCAAACCCATTCTTCAGGAAAAATGATTTTGCCGTAATACTTACCTCAGCAAAAATTTTTGAGAGATTTTTGCGAAGTGCTTGGTTGAAGATTTCTTTAATCAAAGCCGAACCAACAGCTTTACCTTGAAACTGATGATGAACATAAAAGCAATCAATATGGCCATTATCTTCAAACTCAGCAAATCCAACAATTTGATCGCCAATTGTTGCAACAATCGGTGACAATTTTTCCCATTTCCTTTCCCATCCATCCAACTCCAAACAACTTTCTGGCGCCCAGGCGTTAATTTGTTCTTCTGAGTAATCGGCAATGTTTATATTGTGAATAGTATGGTAATAGATATTTGCCAACTCCCTCGCATCTTGCGGCCTGTATTTTCTTATCTCAATTTTATCTTTCATTTTTGCCGATTTTTTGTGCAATCGTCAAAATGCTAATGCTTTTCTTTGTAAGAAATTTTGAACCATCAATATCATATTGCTCGATGATTTTAAATCCGCATCTGGCAAGCATTTCTTTTAATTCTTTGGCACTATAAATTTGCAGAGAAAATTTATTGTTAATTCTGGTCGGTTCTTCAGCTTTTTTTTGCAAGATGTGATGATCGTAAGATGTCAAAAAACCATTTTTTCTATCAATTGTTGAGCATTGAACAGAGTGAAGTTGTGTGTCGCCAACTTTTTTATGTTTATACATCGAAAAATTGCTCACCACTTCATCGCTTAACGCTTCAAGATTGAATATATCAAACACATAAATTCCGCCGTCTTTTAAATTGCTGCCGATATTTTTTATCGCTTTTTCAAAGCCGGATTTAGTCAGATGGCCAATAGCATTAAACATTGTTATTGCCGCATCAAACTTGCCAACTTTGATTGTTCGCATATCGCCATCAATAAATCTTAAATTCAGCTTTGCTTCTTTAGCTTTTTTTCTAGCAATTTTTAAAAGATCAGGGCTGAAATCCGAGCCAACAACTTCATAACCTTTTTTAGCAAGAAACAGCACTTGCGAGCCAGTACCACAAGTTAAATCAAGAACAGTTTTTATTCCGTGTTTTTTAAGAGATTTTTCAATCACAGAATTTTTTAATTCTGTATCATCGCCAATATTATGAGCATCAAAAAATTCCGGTAATTTTTTATATTCGAGAGGAAGACCTAATCTTTTATTTGTCATATCATCCCTATAAATTGCGGATTCTCTGCCTGAACACAGCATCAAACTTTTCTAAAGTTGCCTTCAGCCAATCATGCTGCAAATTCCATTTTTGCTCTTCAGCTGGATTTGCATTAAAAAATAAAAGAATGCTCGATCTGTTCTTTTCCGGATTTTCCCTCCATTCCAAAGCACTTCCCATTTCCCTTTCAATTACCTCTTTATCATCCGCAAGAAGATGATAAAACGCCTTTTCCCCATCTTTATCAGCAATTACCAATTCAACGCCAATTCTGTTTGTAACAGTGTTTAAAAGCGCATTTACATGAAAACCGCTGCGTCCAATAGAGAAAGT
>VHBV01000215.1 GCA_016882165.1 Candidatus Pelagibacterales bacterium | reverse complement strand
CCAGCTTTTGGACGACGTTTATCAACAATTGCAAGTTCAGCATTAATTTTTTTTGCAATTTCGCGAGCTCTTACAAGACCACCAACGTCAGGAGAAACTATGACTAAACCTTCTTTACCGGCAAAGTTTTCTTTGATATGACGAGCAAAAACCGGTGCTGCATATAAATTATCAACAGGAATATCGAAAAACCCTTGAATTTGGCCAGCGTGCAGGTCAAGAGTTAAGACGCGATCGGCACCAGCTGAAGTTATGATATTAGCAACTAATTTGGCGGATATTGGAGTGCGAGGTGCAACTTTTCTATCTTGTCTAGCATAACCAAAATAGGGAATTACAGCAGTGATTCTGCGAGCGGAGGCGCGTCTTAGGGCATCAATAACAATCAACAATTCCATGATATTGTCATTTGCTGGATAAGATGTTGATTGCAAAACAAAAATATCTTCACCTCGAACATTTTCTTTAATGTCAACAAAGACTTCCATGTCAGCAAATTTCTTAACTTCGGCAGAAACAAGGGCAACCCCTAGGTATTTTGCCACCTCTTTAGAAAGAGTTAAGTTACTATTGCAGGATAAAAGTTTCATTTTGCTTCTGAAAATTGCTTGATAATTTTTTGTTATGTGCGACTTTGTTTTGAGAAAATTATTTTTTAGTTTTTTATAACAATTTACTAAAAAAATTTCTAACTGATTTCAGAAAGAATAATAATTTTTAACCCCAAATTAATCAACAATTTTTCCAAATTTTTGTCATGGCAGATATTGAGTTTTATGAAATAGCGAAAATTATCCACATTATTGCAGTAATATGTTGGATGGCTGGATTACTTTACTTACCAAGAATTTTTGTTTACCATACTCAGGTAGAGAAAAATGGCGAGACCGATAAAATTTTTCAAATTATGGAGGTGAAGTTGCTGCGCTTCATAATGAATCCAGCAATGATTATAGTTTTTGTTTTTGGGTTATATTTAGCTTATGAATTTGGTTTTGATGCAAAATGGATTCATATTAAAATTGCTTTGGTACTTTTATTGGCGGGTTTTCATGGCTTTATTGCAAAGTGTCGCAAAAATTTTGCTTTAGGGCAAAATAAATATTCTCAAAAATTCTTCAGATTGATCAACGAAATTCCAATTGTGTTGGCGATTGTTATTGTGACTTTAGTTATATTGAAGCCTTAGAGTTATAAGTAATTTAATATTTTTTTAGTTTTTAATAGGGATTGCGAAAGACGCCTCCATATGTATTAGAAATGAAGATTTGGGGTCAATAAATTTAGATTTTTATTGCTAAAATAGATATAGAATTATGCAAAATCTTATTGAGATAAATACCGAAAATTTTGATGTTGTTCTGGATTTGCGTTATGCCACTGAAAATAATGTTTGTCAGCGAAGACTTTATTCTTATCCATTTTGTTATTTGCATAAAGAAGCAGCAGAAGCTTTGCAAAAGGCAATTGAAGCCGCTAGTAATATTGGTTTAAAAATAAAAATTTTTGATAGTTTTCGTCCAATAGAAGTTCAACAATATATGTTTGATCAATTTCCTGGTGGTTTTGTATCAAACCCAAAAAATGGCAGAATTCCTCATTGTCGTGGTGTTGCAGTTGATTTAACTTTGGTTGATGAAAGTGGCGCAGAGCTTGACATGGGAACTGATTTTGATGAATTTTCTGATTTGGCTCATCACAATTGCAGTAAAGTTTCAGTTGAGGCTCAGCGAAATAGATTAATTTTGCTTGGTTTAATGAAGTTAGCAGGTTTTGATCATTTATCATTTGAATGGTGGCACTATCAATTACCAAATCCAACAAGTTATGAAGTTGTAGCAGCTAAAGATGGAATGGTTGGTGTTTGAGTAAAATCAGAATTTTATGGAAATTTATTTATAAGCTCGAAATTTAATTTTCTTAAACTTTTTCACTCAAGTATCTTTTGTAATAAATTGCAAAATATACCTGAGTGAAAAAGTTAGATTATGTTCCAGCTTGACTGCAAATTCCCATCATCTAGTTTAAAATTTATTAACAAATGTTACATTCAGAAGTTCCAGCTTGACTGCAAATTCCCATCATCTAGTTTACCCCGCTATAGTAACCACATCTGATAATTGTTCCAGCTTGACTGCAAATTCCCATCATCTAGTTTATTAATTGTTATTATTTTTTT
>VHBV01000214.1 GCA_016882165.1 Candidatus Pelagibacterales bacterium | reverse complement strand
GCAAAAGAAGGTGGCTTGAAATTAATTATTTTCAAGATGGCTAAAACTAACTTCGGCTAATCATTACAGATGTTAAGTTTGCAAGAAATCTTTAATAATAAAATAGCTGAAATATTCGCTCAAGAAGATTTGCCACAATCGTTCGCTGTTGCGGTTTCTGGTGGCTCAGATTCCTTGGCGCTAACTTTGCTTTTAAAAGAGTTTTGTGATAAGAATAATATCCAGCTATTTGCGATCACAGTTGATCACAAAATGCGTCAAGCGTCTTCAAAAGAAGCTTTGAATCTTAATGAAATTTTACAAAAAAAGCACATAAATCATCAAATCAGTGAGATTGATTTAGAAAAAATACCACAAAAAAATATTGAAGCAAATCTTAGAGAACAGCGCTATGAAATTCTTTATAACTTCTGCAAAATAAATAAAATAAAGCATCTTTTTTTAGGTCATATAGAAAGCGATATTGCTGAGAATTTTTTAATTCGTTTATTTAGAGGATCTGGTTTAGATGGTCTTTCAGCGATTTCTGAAAATTCTCAATATAAAAAAATAAATCTTATTCGTCCTCTTTTGCAATTTAATAAAGAAACATTGCAGAGTTTTCTTTGTGACAAGAAATTGAAATGGTTTGAAGATGAAAGTAATAAAGACGAGAAATTTTTACGAAATAAGATAAGAAATTTTTTTAACAGCTTTGAAGAGGAAGATATAATTCAAAAACGCATTAAAATAGCGTCTGAAGAAATTTCTAAAATGCGTGATTTCTTTGATTCTATAATGCTTGAAAAAGCCAAAAATATAATAAAATTTAAGGAAAATCTTTTTTTAATTAATCATAAAGAGTTACAAAAATTAGAAGAAAAATTTGCGCTTAAAATCATCTCTTTATCTGCGATGGAAGTTAGTGGTAAAAAATACAAACCAAGGTTAAAAGAATTAAAGTTATTTTATCGTTATTTGATAGAAAACAATAAAATTAAACCGCGTAGTTTTTATGGATGTATTATTGAAAACTACGATGATACATACTTAATACTTAAGCCTCAAAAACCGAAAGAAGATTTTAATTTGCGTACAGTTCTAAAGAATTTAAAAAATGAAAATAGCTAATAATCAGATAGACTCATATATTCAAAAAATAGCTCAAGAAAATATAGCCGGATGTTTGCTTTACGGACCGGACGAATCAGTTATTAACTATCGTTTCAACTTAATTGCTAAAAAAATTTCTCCTAATTTATCTGATCCTTTTTTAGTTGCGAATATAAGCAAAGAGCAATTAAATCAAGATTCTGGATTGTTAATTGATGAATTTTATTCATTATCTTTCTTGGGTGGAAGAAAGTTAATTCTAATTAAAGAAACAGAAAACTCTCTTTCAGCTACTTTAAAATCACTGTTTTCGGATCATGATTTTCAGAAAAAAAGTCAAAATTTTATTTTAATTCAGGCTGGTGACCTAGATAAATCTTCAGCTCTGAGAAAATTATGCGAAGATAATTCTGACTTTGCTGCTATTGCTTGTTATGAAGATGATGAGAGAACTATAAAATCTTTTATAGAGAAAATTTTGGTTGCAAAACAAGTTGATTTTAACTCGCAGATTATAGCCCACTTATATGAAAAATTCGGCAAAAATCGTCAAATCGTTATCTCTGAGCTGCAAAAAATAATCACTTTTCTTGGTAATAATAAAAAACTAACAGCCGAGATAATAGATAAATTAACTGCTTCAGAAGCTGATATCACAGCAAATGAAGTGGTTATGAGTTTTGCTGCAAAAAAATTTGACATAGCAATTTTACAAAGCGAAAAGCTGTTCAGAGAAGGATTTGAAGCAATCGCATTGATACGCTTTATTTCAAATTATTTGCAAAAACTTTATAATGCGAAAGTTGAAATTGAAAGCGGAAGCCTTGATTTTGAAGGCGCAGTTAAGATGCAAAAATTATTTTTTAAAACTGAAATAGAATTTCGCAAGCACCTCAAAGCCTTATCTTTAGGGTTCTTGAGACAAAATTTGCAAAATTTATCTGATTTAGAAGTAAGAATTAAAAGCGAAAAGCTGTCATCTAAAATAATTTTTATATCTTTTTTGCAAAATTCTTTAATAAATAATAAAAAATAATATAAGCCAAACCTTCTATTTTAGATGTTCTATGGCTAAATAAAAATATTTTAATAAAAAAT
>VHBV01000213.1 GCA_016882165.1 Candidatus Pelagibacterales bacterium | reverse complement strand
TTAAAAATATAACTTAAAGATTAAGAATGTCAGATGCTTCACGCATCTGGCATTTTTTTTTGGCAATTAGGACAAATTGTCTCACTTTTTAAAGTTTAGTTGTTTTTGAAATATTGTTTTGGATAAGTTGCAATTTTTTACAAATTTTTACTAACAATAAAATATTTTATCTGCCATGAAATTAAAAAAAGTTTTCCTTACAGCAATTACATTTCTTTCATTATCTTCTGCTGAAGCTCTGGCCTGCGCTTGTGGTTGTGGAGTTTTAAACGTAGCAACTAGTTCTCTAATTCCAAATTGTGAAGGTGGAATTGCATTTTTACAATATGATAATATGAGTCAAAGCCGTAATTGGAGCAAAGAAAAACAATCAAGTGGACATAATCATGACAAGAAAATAACTACTGAAACAGTAACAGCTGGCGCTCAATATATGTTTAATCGTGATTTTGGTGCTGCAATCAGAGTTCCTTACGTTACTCGTTATGTTCAAAATGAGACTCATCATGATGGCACTATCAATACCAGACATAGTGACATTGGAGATATTCGTGTAAATGGTATTTATTCTGGATTTTTTGATGATATGTCAACTGGAATCACTTTTGGCTTAAAGTTACCAACTGGTCAAACAAACGCTAAAACAATTGAAAGAAATCAACAAATTGGAACAGGAAGCACTAATTCAATATTAGGTTTTTATCATATGGGAACATTTGGAAAAGATAGTAAGCTAGGATATTTCACTCAAGCTTCATGGGAACGCGCTTTTATAAGACATCAAGGTTATACTCCTGGTTATGAAATTTCTGGTGCGGTTGGATCTTATTATGACTTAGGAAAAGTTGGAATTGCTAAAAGAGTTGCCCCAATGATTCAAGTTCTTGGAACAAAAAAAGGACAAGACAGTGGTTGGGCAAATGCTGACCACAATGCAAGTACTGGTTATAGCATGGCATTTTTTGCTCCAGGAGTTGAAGTAACAATTGATCAGTTCAAACTTTATGCCGATGTTGAATTTCCTATATATCGCAATGTAAATGGTAACCAACTTGTACCACAAAACTTATACAAAGTTATTTTGGGATATACTTTCTAAAAAATGAAAAAAATTATAATTACTTTATTATTTCTAATCAGCATTTTTAAAACCTTTTATGCCTATGCTGAGTCTGAAAAACCGTCATTAATTATCACCACAATTAATGGCCAAAAATTCAACTTATCAGAAAAGAAAGGTAAAGTGGTTTTAATAAATTTTTGGGCAAAATGGTGTGGAGTTTGTTTAAAAGAAATGAACTTCTTAGACGAACTTAACAAAGAACTAAAAGACAAAAATTTTGAAATTATTGGACTAAACACAGAAAGAAAAAGGCGCAAAGAAAAAGTTGCCGAGATTGCCGCAAAACTTTCATATCAAAACGCAATTTTTGCTGAAGCCGAAGAAACAAATTTTGAAGAACCAAACTCACTTCCAACCATTTACATCGTAAATAAAGAAGGTAAAATACACAGCATCTTGCAAGAAGATGTAAAAGACTTTTCAAAAGAAAACATAACTAAAATTGTAAAATCTTTGATGTAGTCTTTGCACAAAAACTAATCTTTCTTTTCAATATCAGGTAAAAAATAAGTGCACAATCCAATAGTAGGCAAGAAAGAACAAATTTTATAAACAAATTCAATACTAGTTAAATCAGCAATTTTACCAAGCAAAGCTGCTGCAATTCCTGCCATTCCAAAACCAATCCCAAAAAATAATCCCGAAACCATTCCAACCCTTCCAGGCAAAATTTCTTGAACATAAACTAAAATTGCTGAAAAAGCTGAAGAAATAATTAAACCAACAAAAAATATTAAAATTGCCGTCCAAAATAAATTACAGTAAGGAATTATCAAAGTTAGTGGTAATGCGCCTAAAATTGAGAACCAAATTACTAACTTTCTTCCATACTTATCTCCTATAATTACACCAATTAAAACCCCAATTACTGTTGCAAGCAAAAATATAAACAGATGAATTTGAGCCAATTTGATCGAAATACCAAAATTATGAATCAAATAAAAAGTATAATAAGTTTTGATACTTTCGAGATAAAAGAACTTGGAAAAAATCAGAATTACTAAAATAAAAAAACAAAAAGCTATTTTCTTTTTGGGTAGTACACTCTCTGAAATTAAATGCTTTTTAGAGTTTTGATTAGAATTT
>VHBV01000212.1 GCA_016882165.1 Candidatus Pelagibacterales bacterium | reverse complement strand
AAATCAACTGTATCATCTTCGGCAAATTCAGCCATCGTTTGATACTGTTTTTGAAGTTCTGAAAGATTTACGGTAGCTTTTAATATTTCTATTTTTCTAATCATTGAAGTAATTGCACCATCATAAGCGCTTGCCATTACTTCGGACGTTTTGGTTAATTGCATAAAGCCATCAATTATATTTTTAATTGATTTATCAAACTCTACGCCGTTTTCTGTTAAATCTTTGTTTACTTGTTGCAACTCCTTTTTTATTATGTCAGCTAGTTTTGCGTTTGTTAATTCCGCAATAAAAAGAGCTATTTGAAGCGATAGCCTTTTGAAAAACAATGTAAACCCATCATATAAATCTTTACCTAAACCAAATAAACCTTGACTAAATGTAACTAAACCACTAAATACATTTTTCAATCCAGCACCTAAAGCACCCATAACACGATTAAACCTAAGTGTACCCGAAATACCCTGCGAAAACATCCCGACTAAGCCAGTCAAAGCAAGGATAACTAAGCCTATACCCGTAGAGGCAAGTGCAATTTTTAACCCTCTAAGGCTAAAAATCATTCGGAATATTGCACGAGTATTTAAGTTTGTCGCTACAGTGTTGGCTTCCGTTGCTACCGTTTGGGCTTCCGTTGCTACTGTGTTTGTTGTTGTTGCTTCCGTATTTACGTTTGTTGCTACCGTGTTGGCTATTATCGAAGCCTTAACCGCCTGAAATTCTGCTTTTAAATTACTAAAAATGTTAGTTGCTCCCGTTAGTGCTGAATTGGCTTTTTCCCATCCTGTTACTAATAACCCTAAAGCTTGATTATTTCCACTTAGTCCCTCAATTGCTTTCCTAATGCTATCGGTGTAATTACCAACATTCATTTTTTGCTGGGTCAATACATCTACATTTTTTTCAATTAGCTCATTATGTTCGTCTATTTGCTTGTTAAGTGCATCCCTTAGCTTTATTTCTTCTTCAGTAGTTCCTTTTAATTTATTTCTTTCAATAGTTAATAAAGCTACTTTTGCCCTCAATTGGTCTATACTACCCGCTTCCGCTTGTTCCATTTTTACATTTAAAGCTAATAAACGCCTTTCTAAAGCTAAAGCTTGATTATGTTTTTCTCTTTCTTTTAATTCCTCTGCTGTTAAAACTTTATTTTTTTTAGCTTCTTGCTCTCTTTTTTTAGCTTCTGCTTCTTGTTGTTTTCTTAATCGTGCTTCTTGTTGTTCTAGTTGTTTTTTTGCTTTTTGTTCCTCTGCTAGTATCTGTTGATAACCTTTCGACTGTTCTTTTATTTGCTCTTTATGTTGTTTTATAGCATCGTTAAGTTCTTTGATTTTCTTTTTATCGTTTTCGGTTTCGTTTGCATGGGATTTAACTTCCATAGTTAATAGCTTTAATTTAGCTTTTAACTCGTCAATACTTCCTTTTTGTGCTTTTTCTAAATCTAGCAACGCCTTTATATTTTTGCGCTGCTCATTCATAGCCTGATTATATCTTTGCTTGGCTTTTAATTCCTCATCTGTTTCAAAAGCTAACTTCTTGTTTTGTTCTTCTAGTTCTTTTTTAACCTTTTTTTCTTGCTCTAAAACTGATTTATAACCTTTGGTTAGTTCCGA
Source organism: Candidatus Pelagibacterales bacterium (assembly GCA_016882165.1). Lineage (GTDB taxonomy): Bacteria > Pseudomonadota > Alphaproteobacteria > Rickettsiales > UBA1997 > UBA2645. The sequence goes on along the minus strand of VHBV01000212.1, from coordinate 610 downwards.
AACCGTTTTTAATTGCTTTTCCAGTTCTTTGATTCCCTCAACCGTTTTAATGTCGATTAGAGAAATCTTTTTCTCTTCTAGTTTTGCAATCTGTTGTACTTCGGTTTTAAGTTCGCTTAATGCTTCTTGAAATTGCTTTGTATTTTTAATTGCTCCAGTGAATAAAGAGCCTAGTGCTTGTTTCTTTGCCATTTTATAATGATTTTATTGACAAAGATAAAAATAAAAAAACCTCTATTTAAGAGGTTCTTTTTTTAAATTCTAATCCTAAATCACTAAGTAATTGTTTTATTTCTTTTTCTGTGGTTTTTCCAACACCTTTGAAGTTTAAAAACTCTTTTTCGGTAATTAATGTTAGTAGTTTTATGTATGATATTTCATTATAAAATAAAACGTTTTTAGTTTTTTTGGATAAAAAATTGATAAAATGTAAGTGAGTATTAGCTTTAATTTCAAGTACCTCATTTAATTTTGCTTTTATTTCTGCTAATTCATTTGTATCACATTGCTTAAACAAATCATAAAAGAAATCATCGTTTATAATTGTCAAACTTTGCTCTACGTGAGCGTTTTTATTATTTTTAAGTAAGATAGTTTTTTCCATATTAAC
>VHBV01000211.1 GCA_016882165.1 Candidatus Pelagibacterales bacterium | reverse complement strand
TCTGGAAGATCGAAAGGAAGACGATTGGTTTCTGCTAAAGCTGAAATAAAGAATACAACAAACATTGGTAAAAGTGGGAAGAAAAACCATCTATCTTTTTGAGCTATAACAATTTCATTCAGATTTAAAGATCCAGCAAAAAGAACTACTGAAATAATAATCAAACCAATTGATACTTCGTAAGAAATCATTTGTGCTGAGGAACGAATTGCGCCCAAAAAAGCATATTTTGAATTACTTGCCCAGCCAGAAATTATAATTCCATAAACTCCAAGGGAAGAGGTTGCAAGAAGATAAGTTACGCCAACGTTTATATTTGAAATTACAAATGTTTCGCTAAATGGAATTACAGCCCATCCGATCAAGGCAAGAACGAATGTAATAATTGGGGCAAGAAGGAATAACGCTTTGTTGGCATTAGTTGGAATAATGACTTCTTTAAACATTAATTTAACGCCATCTGCTAGAGGCTGTAGTAAACCAAACGGTCCAACAACGTTTGGACCCTTTCTAAGTTGCATTGCTGCAATTACTTTTCTTTCCATTAAAGTAAGATAAGCAACTGCGCCAATCAGAGGCAAGACAACAAGTAAAATTTTTCCCAAGATCGGTAAAATTGTTGAGAAAACTACGGGCAAAATAACATCATTTAGTGTTTTAAGAAACTGCTCCATTGGCTTATGATTATATGCGTTTGAGATTTATTTTGTAAAATGTCGTGCAAATGAGACTAAACAGAAAACGGCATTTTATTTTTGATTTTTGAGAATGTCAATTAGACAGTTATTTTTTTATTTTGTTAAAAAATCTTTAGTGCTTACTAAATAAGTAACTTTTAAGATCATTTAATTTTCTAAACTAGTCCAAAACTGGATTTAGAACTACAAAATAATTTTCCAAAACCAAAATCAAAGCAATTCCACATATTCCACTTACAATTCCACATATTAGATCGTCAAGCATAACTCCAATTCCTCCTTTAACTTCATGATCAACTTTGCCTATGAAAGATGGTTTTGCTATATCAAGAAAACGGAATAGTAAAAAGCAAAAACTTATATGAGAAATAATTGTTAAGAAGCTAATTTTAGTATTAACAAGACCAAAATAGTAAGGTTTTATAAAAGGATATGTTAGTGATAAAGCTACTAATTGTCCCATAACTTCATCAAGTACAATTGAAGGATGGTCTTCTTCTCCAATAAACTTTGAATAAAATGGAATTATGTAAACTCCGTAGAAAAACATTATAGTTGATGCCGAAGTCCATATTACTGTTTCTGTTGTTGTGGAAACACCATTTAAGAAAAACTGGTAGCTGGCAAATAACCATATTGCAGTCGTCACAAAGCTTGTTAGGGTTCCAGGACCATATTTCCATTTTCCACAACCAAAAAATGTTAAAAATATTCCATGATATTTTATCGATGACATGTCAATTCTTCCTTTGTTAATTAAATTAGATACGTATCTATTTTTTTTCTTTAAAACATTGCGTAACTTTTTTGGGTAAAGTCTGGTATTGTCAAAATCGTTATTTTTCTCTGTCATATAAGAAATTAGTTTATGTTTTTTAAAACTTCTAAATATGTTTGCTGTAATTTGAAAATATCTTCTAAATCTGCAAACTCATTAACTTGGTGAGCAGTTTTGTTAATTAGTCCAAACTCAACAACTTCGCAGTAATCTTTTATAAACCTGGCATCAGAAGTTCCACCAGTTGTACTTAAGATTGGTTTTATTTTGCAAATTCTTTCAACTGATTTTGTCATTACTTCAGCTAAAAATTTTGGACTGCTTAAAAACGATTCACCACTTACTTTGTAGTTAAGTTCATAATTAGCGATAAATTTATCCCCAAAGCCTTTTGATGATTTTTGGCAAACATATTCTATTAATTCAATGATAGATTTCGAGTTGTGTTCATTGTTAAAACGAATATTGAAGTTTGCTGATGCTTCATTTGGAATTACATTATTGCCAAAATTTTGGGAAGAAATTGCTGTAATTTCAAGGTTTGTTGGATCAAAAAATTGATTACCATTGTCAAATTTATGATCTTTAAGAATTTTAAGTAAGTTAATTAAAATAGTATTTGGATTGACTGCATTTTCAGGATAAGCGACGTGTCCTTGACGACCAACAATTTTTACGGCAAAGTTAATACTACCACGTCTACCAATTTTTATCATTTCACCAAATTTTTCTGGATTTGTTGGTTCTCCAACAA
>VHBV01000210.1 GCA_016882165.1 Candidatus Pelagibacterales bacterium | reverse complement strand
AATTTAAAAAAGAATTCAGGATTTGGTGAAGGTGTTGTAGTTGATGGTGTTGTGTTAAGTGGAGTTGTAGATGCTGTATCTAGAGGTAAGTATTATGAGGAGGTTAAAGATTTTAATAAGTCTGATTCTAAAGCTTCTGATGTTGAAAATTTAAAAAAGAATTCAGGATTTGGTGAAGGTGTTGTAGTTGATGGTGTTGTGTTAAGTGGAGTTGTAGATGCTGTATCTAGAGGTAAGTATTATGAGGAGGTTAAAGATTTTAATAAGTCTGATTTTGTTGATCAAGTACCGTTTTCTTCTCCTAAAGCATTGTCGGCATCTAATTTGCTGAATGATGTGAGAAATAAAAATGATGTGAGAAATAAAATTGAAAAACCATCTAAGTTTCGTAGTGTTCTTGAGAAATTATTGATGCCTGCAAATAATCATAATTATGAAGAGAAATATAATAAAAATTTAGGTCGTGGAATTGGTTTTTTAAGTGTAACAATTTCAAATAGTGTTTTATTTGATCATGAGCAAACATCCCAACAAAATATTTCTGAGTTAGAAATAATGTCTGAAAAGGGAAATTCAGATGCAACAGTTAAATTAGGATTAACATATGTTTCTAGTCCAATTAATAAAAATGCAGAAAAAAAAGGTTTAGAGATTCTGCAAAAAGAAGGTGAAATTGGTAATTTAAAAGCACAAAGAGCTTTAGGAGAGTTTTATTATCAAAAAAGCTCTAGAGAAACCTCCAAAAAATTATTGGTTGAAAATGTAAGAAAAGCCATTGAATGGTTTGAAAAAGCAGCAACGCAAGAAGATCAAAGTGCTATTCATAACCTTGGAGTAATCCATTACGCTTGTTTTGTTAAAGGTTTGGATATTGATGGTGATAGAAACGATCATTATCAAAAAGCTAATACTTTATTTAGTAAACTTAATGATAATGAACTTGCCAATAAAGAAAGAGCTAGACTTGAATCAGCAAAGTCTTTTATCACTATTGGAAAATCTAGTACACGTAGTTATTCAGGACGTGGTGGCTAATTGCTTAGAGACTTTTTTATATCCTCAATTAAGTTTTGGAAGCAATCGGTTTCGTAGTTATCATGAACTCCCTGCATCACCGAAGTTACTCTTTCTAATCCCATGCCAGTATCAATACAAGGTTTTGGTAAGGCTATCATGTCACCATTTTTTTGTTTTTCGAATTGCATGAAAACTAGATTCCAAATTTCAATAAAGCGATCACCGTCTTGATTTTCACTTCCTGGAATGCCACCAAAAATTTTCTCACCATGATCATAAAATATTTCTGAGCAAGGCCCACAAGGTCCAACATCGCCCATTGACCAAAAGTTATCATCAGTTGCGATACGTATTATTTTTTTATCAGGTAGATTGGCAATTTTTTTCCATAAATTTGTAGCATTTTCATCATTATGATAAACAGTAACCAAAAGTTTTTCTTTTTCTATTCCAAGTTCTTTTGTTAGAAAGTCCCAAGCATAAAAAATTGCTTCTTCTTTAAAATAATCTCCAAAAGAAAAGTTTCCTAACATTTCAAAAAAAGTATGATGACGAGCTGTATAACCAACGTTATCAAGATCATTATGTTTTCCACCAGCACGTACGCATTTTTGAGAAGTTGCGGCTCTTTTAAATTTTGGAATTTCAACTCCAGTAAAATAGTTTTTAAACTGATTCATACCAGCATTAGTGAACATCAAGCTTGGATCATTATGTGGAATTAGTGGCGATGAAGTTATGATTTCATGACCATTTTTTGCAAAATATTCTAAAAATTTGCTGCGAATTTCGTTTGTAGTAAGCATTTTATTATTTGTTGCTATTAGTTTTACTTGGTAAGTTTTTTTTGAAATTAAAAAATATTTTAAAATTAATGTAATTCTAAGCGTTAGAGAAGAATTACAAGAGTTTAAACTCGAAGATTATCGTATGAGATTCTTCGCTTCGCTCAGAATGACAGCGTATTTTAAATTAATCTGGCCACCTGTGAACATTTATGTGAACAGGAGAAATAATTAAATCCGGCTTTAGTCTAAAAATAAATATAATGTCAGACAAGAATAAGCATAAATTTAATGTAAGGCAAGAATAAGCTGGCCACCTGTGAACATTTATGTGAACAGGAGAAATAATTAAATCCGGCTTTAGTCTAAAAATAAATATAATGTCAGACAAGAATAAGCATAAATTTAATGTAAGGCAAGAATAAGCTGGCCACCT
>VHBV01000209.1 GCA_016882165.1 Candidatus Pelagibacterales bacterium | reverse complement strand
GTTTTTAATGACGAAAACTATGCATTTTCAAGTTCCGCCCAGGCTTGGTTGCAAACTAATTCTATACCTGGAACCAGAAAAAAATTTACTGATGCCCAAAGTGCATTAGAGGTTGCCCGCTCAGCAATTGTTAATGAGGGTTGGCGTGAATGGAGTTTATTAAAGGAAAGTGTATCTAGAGTGCTTATGCAAAATAACCCACCTTATAATCCAAATCGAGGTTATGGAAAAGCAGTATTAGATTCTTATAAAGAAAAATTTATTGAAGATATGAAAACCAAAAATAAAATTTGGTATAGTCAAAAAATGGACCCAGACCGAAACTCTAAATTAACTAAAATAGTTTACAACATAACAATAGCAGCCAACGATAATAAATTATGGTCTGATTTGTCAAAGCAAGCCAGGTGGCATACAATTGTTGAGTATATGAATTTTAGATATTATGTAAATGAAAAATTAAAACAACGTGGTAATATTTCAATTGATTCAGATAACGCAATTGATATACGTGAAGAAGTTAATGATTTTGTATACAATTTAAGAGAAGATGACGTTAATTTTGGAAAATTTTATGACAGATACTTTGAAGATGATGATTTTAAATATGTTGTTGATTAGTAAGGGAGCGCATTTTGAGTAATGGTAAAGGTTCTAGTACAAGAATTGGTCCAAATCAATATTCTGATACTGGATTAACTGCTAATTCATTTGACCAAATATCGAATATTAACAATAAACAATATATCCCAAGTAAACCTATTTTATTTCTTGAAAGTCTTACAAAGCCTCAAATGTCAAAATTGGGTAAACTGTTAAAAGAAATGGGCTATACCGTTAGGGCCAACAAAGAAGGTATAAAATATTTATTTGCTACTGCACCCGAATTACAAGAAATTCTTAAGACGTCCAATAACAGTTATTCAAAATTAATAGAAAATATACAAAAAGATAGACTTGTTTTTGATGATGAGGAAAAAGAAGTTTTGCCTACAAGAACAATTACCGAGCAAGACCCTAACGTCATAAAAAGCATAATAGATAAAATATATTTAAAAGAAGGAATGCGCAGAGCAACTCCTGAAGAAAAACAAAAAATTTTCGAAGAGATAAAAAAAGATATTGCAGAAGGAACATTAACAACTACTAAAAAGGTTAAAAATCCTAAAACTGGTAAAATGGAAAATGTTACAACAGTTAAATCTGCATTTTCTCAAGGTAAATTTGAAGCGGGCCTGGAGGAAAAATTTCGAAAAGAAAATCCTAAAGATTTTGATACGGCAAAAAGAATTGAATTTAGTAATTTTCTAAATCAACGTGTGTATGGAGAAGCATAGTGGCTGAACAACAAGGCTTAGAATTGGCAATGGCTTATGGTATAACCGAAGCCCTTTTTGCTACTCATCCAGAACTCCGAAAAGTATACGAATTATTCAAACAAGACAATATTGGTGCGGCAATAGAGGCTTTATATGCAACAAATTGGTATAAAAATACAAGCGGTACAGTAAAATTAAGAGAAAAACAAAAATTAGAACAACCTAAAGTATACGCTGAGAATGTTGTAAAATATAAGATTAATGCTCGCAAAAGATTGGTAAATGCAGGCATAAGAATAGATAACAATACATTTGATAAGTTAGCCGAAGATGCTTATGCTAGAAATTTAAGTGATGACCAACTAGACCTAGCAATTGTTAACTCTAATAAAATTACTGGATACGGTGGAAATGTACTAGGGGAAGTTAACGAATTAAAAAATTATGCCTTCTCTATGGGTGTATCTAATCTTTACAACGATACTTATTGGAATCAAAAAAGTAAAGATTTGTTTTCTGGTACAACAACTATAAACGATGTTCAAGAAGAAATTAAAAAACTTGCATCTAGTGCGTATCCTGCTTATGCGGAAGGGATTTCATTGGGACAAAGTGTGGAATCTCAAACAACTAATGTTATTAGAACCATATCAGAATTTTTGGAAATAGACGAAGATGTGGCTATGCGACACCCCGTTTTTAAACAAATTATGGGATATAAAGACCCTACAACTAATAAATTTGCTCAAATGCCTCAATGGTTAGTTGAACGAACCGTCAAAAGTACTTCAGATTGGCCATATACTAAAAATGCACTTGCAGCATTTGATACAGTAGGCATGAGACCTCTTTCCGATTTTGGAGTTATGTATGGCAGTTAAAAGACCCAAAGGACAGTTACCTAAAGGCGGAGGCCCAGGAGCA
>VHBV01000208.1 GCA_016882165.1 Candidatus Pelagibacterales bacterium | reverse complement strand
GAATAAATTCATAATTCAGTTTTTGATAATAAATTAAACCGCGACAACTTTTTAAAAAGCTTTTCTTAATTGCTCAGCCAAATCAGTATTTTCCCACGAAAAACCACCATCAGCTTCAACCAATCTACCAAAATGACCATAAGCTGCTGTACGCTTATAAATTGGACGATTCAAACTTAAATGCTTTCTTATACCTCTGGGACTCAGATCAACCAATTCATTAATAACTTTTACTAACTTTTCTTCGGAAACATTAGAAGTATTATGACTATTAACATAAAGCGATAATGGCTTAGAAACGCCAATTGCATAAGAAATCTGAATAGTACAACGATCAGAAAGACCTGCTGCAACCACATTCTTTGCTAAATAACGCGCCATATAAGCAGCTGAGCGATCAACTTTTGTAGGATCTTTACCTGAAAAAGCACCACCACCATGAGGAGCTGCTCCGCCGTAGGTATCGACAATAATTTTTCTACCTGTTAATCCAGCATCACCATCTGGACCACCAATTACAAATTTTCCAGTTGGATTAGCCAAAAATTTACTTTCTTCACACATCCATCCGTTTGGCAAAGATTTTTTTACATAAGGATAAATTATATCACGCACTTGTTTTTGCATCATTCCTTCTTCATGCTGAATTGAAACTAAAACATTTTCAGCCGAAATAGGAATTCCATTTTCATAATTCAAAGTAACCTGACTTTTAGCATCTGACTTTAACCCTTTAATTTCACCTTTCTTTATTGCCTGCATAATATTTTGCAGAATTCTATGAGCATAATAAATTGCAGCAGGCATTAAAACTTCTGTTTCACGGCAGGCATAACCAAACATAATACCCTGATCTCCAGCACCTTCATCTTTAGATCCTGTTGCATCAACTCCAACCGCAATATCACAAGATTGTTCATGAATTAAATTGGTAATTTTAAGATTTTGCCAATGAAAACCTTTTTGTTCATAACCAATTTCTTTAACAGTTGAACGAATTATATCTTCAATTTCAGCATTGGAAATTTCAGGAGCTCTTATCTCACCGCCAACTATAACATTGTTTGTAGTGGCAAAAGTTTCAATTGCTAAACGAGAAAATGGATCTTTTTTCAAGTAAGAATCAACCAAAGCATCTGAAATTTGATCGCAGATTTTATCAGGATGACCTTCAGCTACTGATTCAGAAGTAAATAAAAAATTTTTAGACATTAATGAGTAAATTAAAAATATTTGACAAAACCGACTCTAACAGTTGTGTAAGAAGAATCTAACAAATCAACTTGACCAATATATCTTTGTACGCTGAATCTTAAAGCTTTGCTTTGCGACTTAAATGGCTTAATTTGAAAGCCAGCTCCAATAAAGGGCATAATTTCATTTTTGCTTTTTTTCACAGCTTCAGAAGATGTAGCATATTTTAACTCACTTCTCATATCTGAAAGTCCTGCTTCACCAAAAACTTCCGCAAAATCATTTATAATTGGAAATAAGTAAACGCCGGAAAGATTGATTTGTTGCATTTTAAAACGCGCAACCTGAGAAATTGCAACACCTTGCAATTCTGAGTTATGTAAACCAGTTTTAACCCAATTTAAGTTCACTCCAATTCTATGACTAAATTTAAAAAAACCGCCAATTGCAATATTCTCAAAACTAGTTACTTGCTTGCCTAAATTGTTATTTTTGAAATCCGAATTTGCACCACCTCCAGAAATATGAGGAGCCTGATATTCAATTGTTGCAGCGGGCTTAAAATAAAAGCTGTCATATCTAGAAGAATAAGCAAAAGATTGAGATGAAACAAAAAATAAAACAGCGAAAAAAATAGCAAAGTTTTTCATATAGTTTAATGAATTGAGATTTTAAATCTCTAGCTTAGGCGGGGGCTCCCTGATAAGAATAAAAGTAAAGAAACAAGCATCAAAATTTAGTTCTGAGGATAAGCTTGATAAAAAATAAAATCAATCATTGAAAATCATTAAATAGGGTGATTATCCCTTGAAGGATTAATTTTCTCGCGTCGGGCATTGCGATTGAGCCATCAAGCGAAACGTGGTAATCTCCTTCTAAGTTTCCGTCATTGCGAGCTTTTCTCAAGAAAAGCGTGGCAATCTCTTTTTAATGAAGATTATTAAGTGTGGATTGCCATGTTTCGCTTGATGGCTCAATCGCAATGACGGACGCGAGTTTTTAAAGAAGTGAAAAAATTAATCCTTCAAGGGATATTTGCCTTAAATATTACGACTTCAAAT
>VHBV01000207.1 GCA_016882165.1 Candidatus Pelagibacterales bacterium | reverse complement strand
AATCTTATTACAGAAAACTCACCCATTATTTTGAAGATAAAATGCAATTATTGGATTTGGTTTTAATAGAAAAAGAGTATGCAAGGTTAGTTTAGTATGCTATAATTGCACAAGTTTCTTTATCGGCTGATAATTTGAAGGAATTTTTATCTTTTTGATAATTTATTTTATATTTGTGGAGAGGCATTTTTATAAATGTATGTTGATAATCATTATCATAATAATTTATAAAAGATTTATAATCAAATTTTTTCTATGAATATTTCCTATTATCAGAAATTGGCAAAAATTGACAAAAATTATTTTAATTTATAGTTGTTTTTTGATCTTGATTTATTAGCTTGAAGTTCACTTTTTAGCTCGCATAATTGGGATCAAATATTAATAAAATGCTGTCAAAATGGCTAAACATCTATTCAAAGTTTTAACTATAATTATAAGTTTTTCTTTAATCTCTTGTGCCAAGAGTTCTGAAAAGAAGATTCGTCTAGTTGATATGCAAGGAAAGGCGCACAATGTAAAAACTAGAGTTCCTGAACTTAATGCTGGTTTGTTGCAGTCTCAAAATGCTCAAAATTCTCAGGCTCCAAGTTTTTCTTCCAGTAATTTAAATTCTAATTCAACTCACAACCAAGAAAGTTATGTTCCGCAAAGCAATCCTGGCGCTCAACAATCGCTAAACAAATATGCTAATGCTGATTATGCTGAAGCTTCTGCCAATATCATAGAACAAACCTTGCAGGCACCTTACAATCCTAATAACAAAATTGTTGCAAATGATACCAATTCTAAAACTAACGAAAATGCTGTTAAAAATAACCTAGATAATGGTCCAAAAATTCTAGCAACAATTGGTCAAAAGCAAGATTCTGAAGTTGCGGAATATAGTCTAAATGAATCTACTAAAAAAGATGAGTTGATTAATTTAGAAAGCAAAAAATCCCAAGCAAAAAAATCCCAGTCAAAAAAATCTCAAGAGAAAACTTTTGTAGTTACAAAAAAAGTGAAAAATTCTAAAAAAGCAGTTTCATCTTCAGGATTTTTTGTGCAAGTTGGAGCTTTCTCAAATTCAGCTAATGCACAAACTTCTCTTTCTGAAATGCAGAAATTTTCTGATGGAAAAATTGAAGAAGCAGACTTAAATGATAAAAAACTATATAGAGTTTTACTTGGTCCAGTATCCTCTAAGTCAAAAGCTTTGCAATTAATGAATGAGATCAAAAGTTCTGGTCATGATGCGGTTATCGTGAGGCAAAAATAATGTATTTTACTGGGCTTAACAAAGCTAAAATTAAAATATTATTTTGTGGTAAGCTGTGGCTATTTTTGCTTTGTCTTTGTTCTTCTTCTTGTGAAAAAAAGAATGTCATTAATGAAGCTTTCAAAGAAAAATATGGTCAAGAAATAGAAAGAATTAAGAATGACAGAACACCAACTCAAGATGTAAAAATTGGCACTAAATATAATTTTGAATCACCAACTTTTGAAAATACAACAAAAGCTAGTGAGAATAGAGTTGTTGATCCAGAGCAGCAATACGCAAATGTTGATGTGCAAGAATATTCAGAAGTAAAACCAAAACAATTTTTCCCCGACTCTAATGTTTATGTGGAAGGAAAAGCATCTCAAGCTTTACCAGATAATATTTTTGATTTATCATATAACACAACTTTAAGTCCACCATTTAGACCAGTTAAATCTGCTTTTGACTTGGTGCAAATTCCTTCCTACGATTATTATGGAGTCAGAACTGCTTTAGAAGAGAAACAATACACTATTGTTGGTAATAATTACTTGCAAAAAAATATTGATGAAATTGGCGCTACAAGAAGTAAAGAAGACATTGAAATAAGCAAAATATTGATTGCAGAACAGAAAAAATTAAAACGTCAATATAGAATGGAGAAAATTTTTGGCCAAAAAGATCAAATTGATGACAGCAAAAACAAAAAAGAGAAAAAAAGCGATGATAAAAAAGAGTCAGCAGATAAAATGCCAGAAACTGAAAAAGTTGTGGAAGAAAACCTTCAGCCTGTTAATAAACAAAATTCTGAGTCTGGCAGCAATGTTGCAGATGAAAAAATTAATAAGATTCCTGATGTTAAAGTGGATTCTAAAAAAACAGAAAATAACACAATAATTGATAAAATTCTTAAAATAAATTAAGTAGCATGAGTAGTTTAACTAAATTTTATCTAGTTTCTATATGCCTTTTCTTCTTGTTCGGAAAAGAGGTTTTTGCATATGAGAAATCTA
>VHBV01000206.1 GCA_016882165.1 Candidatus Pelagibacterales bacterium | reverse complement strand
TTCTAATTCTTTTGCAACAATTGGATCATCTGAAGTATAAACCATAACATCAAAACCGTCTTTTATTAACAACTCAGCAGCTTTTATAGTTTCAACAACTTTTGGATACAAAGTTTTTTCATCAGCTAGTACTTCTAATTTTACAAGATTCCAGCCACCAGCCATTCGAGCTAGACGCAGTGTTCTTATTGCATCTTCTGCAGTAAAGCAGCCAGCAGTATTTGGTAAGTAAGTGTATTTTTGAGGGTCAAGAAAATCTTGTAACATTGGTTCGCCTTTTTTTTCTACATTAACGCGGCGAACTGCAACAGTTACAATTTCAGCATTTGAAGCTTCAATTGCCAGTTTTGTTTCGTTAAAGTCTTTATATTTGCCAGTTCCAACAAGAAGTCTTGATTTAAACTTTCTGCCAGCTACTTCAAAAAAATCTTCCATTATTAAATATTAAAAAACTTATCAGAAAAAATAGTAATAATAAATAAAACTGCAGGTGCAGTGAACATTAAACCATCAAGTCTATCAAGAATTCCACCATGTCCAGGAATTATATTTCCAGAATCTTTTACACCGAAAGTTCTTTTAATTTTTGATTCAAATAAATCACCAGCTTGTTCAATCAAAGCTAAAATTGCGCTCATGAATATGAAGAAAAATATACCGCCTGGAAACATCACAGAGCTTAGTAAACCAATAAACATGCTTGCTCCAACACCTCCAGCAAGGCCTGACCAAGTTTTGTTAGGACTAATCTTAGGTGCTAATTTTTTTCCACCAAAAGTTTTTCCTGAGAAAAATGCAAATATGTCAGTTGCCCAAATAACAAAAAACATCCAAAGCACTATATTAGAGTTCATTATTCTTAGTTTGATAACGCAAAAGATTGGAAAAGCGATGTAAAATAGTCCAATTAAATGCCATTTGTTTTTTTCAGCTGCTGATTTTGTTAAATCAAGCCATTCAACAGTCATTAAGATTGTTAAAACTATGGCAAGAAATATAAATAAATTTTGGGCAAAGCAAATTGCGTAAATTGCTACTGGTATTAAAACTAGAGCACTTATAACACGCTTTTTTATGTTTTCAGAAGGAGATATGTTATCAATTTTATCAATTATTTTTTCTACAAATTTTATTGCGAAAGATAGTAAAATTTTGATGCTTTTTTCTAAGAAATTAAAAGTTTTTATGATTTTATCTTTTTCCATAACGTCTTTCTCTTTTATTAAATTCTTTAATTGCTTTGACTAAATGTTTTTTACTGAAGTCTGGCCAAAAAACTTTTGTGAAATAAAGTTCACTATAAGCTGCCTGCCATAATATAAAATTACTCAGCCTGATATCTCCAGCTGTTCTTATTAAAAGTTCTGGATCTGGAATATTTGGTTGATAAAGATTTTTTATTAAAGTCTCTTCTTTAATATCATCAACATTAATTTCTTTTGAAGCAACTGCAAGACTTATCTTTTTTACAGCATTAACAATTTCTTGTCTTGATCCATAGCTGAAAGCAACGTTTAGTAGTAGAGTTTTGTTATTTTTTGTTTGCTCTTCTACTGATTCTATACTTAGTTTTATTGAGGTGGATAGCTTTGATAAGTCGCCTGAAATTACTATCTTTACATCTTTTTTCATCAATGAGGCAGTTTCTTTCTTGAGATAATCTTCCATTAAATTCATCAGATAATCTACTTCATCCTTTGGACGATCCCAATTCTCAGAAGAAAAAGCGTAAATTGTTAAATGTTTTATTCCAATTTCAATACAAGCATCAGCAATTTTCTCAACATTTTGAGAGCCAGTTTTGTGGCCAAACTTGATTGGTAGGTTTTTTGATTTTGCCCATCTTGCGTTTCCATCCATTATTATTGCAACATGAGATGGAATTTTAAGATTTTGTTTTAACTTTGTATTTTTATTACAAAAAAACATTTATGCAATTTTAGAAAAATTAATGATGAAAGTTACGCTAAAGTTATAGCTTGTTTTTTAATTAAACTTTCATCAAGTCTTTTTCTTTTTCAGCAATTACCTCGTCAATTTTTTTGATAAATTCATCTGTAATTTTTTGAACAATATCTCCAAAAGAGTGAATTTGATCTTTAGATGCTGCTAATTCTTTTTCTCTTTTCTTAAAATCATCAAGTGCATCACGTCTAACGTTGCGAATTGCTATTTTTTTATCTTCGCCATATTTTTTTGCTAACTTAACTAAATCTTTTCTACGTTCTTCGCTTAGTTTTGGAACCATAATACGGATT
>VHBV01000205.1 GCA_016882165.1 Candidatus Pelagibacterales bacterium | reverse complement strand
TTTTATTTCAAAATATCAAAATGGCCTAACCAAAGAAAACTCTCCGCTATTGGCAAAAATGATTGGTTGTGCAATCAATTACTATAATGATTTTATCAAACAGAATAAGAAATATAGATTGCCAACCGAATCTGAGAAAAAAGCTTTTGAAGAGTTAAGAAATGTTGTTAAAAAAGCAACAAATCAAGAACTTGAAGATGGACAGTTGTTGCAGAATATGGTGTTTCAAGTTGGTAAAAATCATGGTTATGAAAAAAATATGCGTGATTGGTTTTTAGCTCTTTATCAAGTTCTTCTTGGTCAAGATCAGGGGCCAAGAATGGGTTCATTTATTGCTCTTTTTGGAAGAGATAATTTTATAAAATTGGTTAAAGAAAAAAATAAATAATTGTGCCACAAAACATTTACGAATCACAAACTCAGGCTTCTGATAATTTTAACTCTAAAAATCAAAAATTTAAGTCTAAACAGGATAAGGAAGAATATTCCGAAAATAATTTAGAAACTGATTATTTATTTGATTTTTGTTCTGATTTGCTAAAAGACTTTAGGGTGCGTGATTATAAAAATCTTAATGAAGAACAAAAGAGAATTCTTTCTCACTTTCCTAATGATTTGGAAAAAATATTAAAAGTTATTGAAGAAATCCAAAAGCAAGAAAAAAAAGATAGACAAGAAGAGTTGCAAGATGACTTGGATACTACAAAAGACAATAGTTATAAAAATAAAAGAACTGTTAAAAGAGAGCAGAGAAAAAATGAGCGTCAAGCAAAGTTAAAAGAAGTTTCGGGAGAATTATTTATTGCCTCTTGTGCATCATCAAAATCTGTTGAGGAATCATTAAAATTTCATAAAAAATGTAATCTTGGTGTTGAAGAGCTAAATAAATTTAATAAAAATGCCGTTAATCCATTGGTTGCTTTAATGGCTTCGGGAAAAGACTCAAAAGAACTTGATAAGTTTCTTAAAACTGCAGGAGTTGATATTAACCATAAAGACAAAAATGGTAATACCATATTACACATGGCTGCTTCAATTGGGTTAGATAAAAATGCTTTTGAGGTTTTAATAAAAAATGGTGCTAATATTAATGCTAAAAATGATTTTGGCATGACAGCTTTAGATGTAGCAGCAATTAAGGGGGATGAAAAAGTAGCAGAATTTTTGTTACAAAAAGGAGGAAAATCTGGAATTGCAGAAAAAAATTCTGATTTTTTGGAAGAAAATCAAAATGAAGATTCTAAGTCACAAAAAGATCATAAGATGCAAAATATGCTTAGAAAAAGCAAAGAACAAACACAAGAAAGTGGTGAAAAAGAAGGGAAGCAAAGACAAGTCAAGAAAGAGGGTAGTAAAGAATCAAAAGAAATAGAAAACAAGGAAAGAGAAAAATTACGACAAGAAAAGATAAGGCAAGAAAGAGCTAAACAAGAAGAAATAAGAGCTAGAATGAATGCTGAAGTTGAATTGGCTTTTAAAATGCATCAAGAAAGAATGTTGAAAATTTCTAGAGAAAATTCTGTTAAAAAAGAAGCTATCTTACAAAAAGAGACACTAGAAAAATATGATCGAGAGTTTTTAGAGAAGCAAAATGCTGAGATAACAAGATATAATCTGGAAAAGTTGGAATATGAGAAAAAGTTTCAAGAAACTTACTCGCAAGATAAATTTCTAAAAGATGAGCAAAATATTTCTAAACAAGAAATTCGTGAAAACTATGTTGAAGAAATTAATCTTTTAGTAAATAAAGCTAAAATAGATAATACTTTGCATTCTTTATTAGAGCAAAATAATCTTGATAGCTATAATTCTTTATTGGCGAATAGTTTTATCCAAATTTACTCGCAGTTAAAAGAAAGTGTAAATCAAGAAATTAAAACAGAGGAACCAAAGCAATTTAGTCAAATAGAAGAAATATTAGGAGTTAAATTATCAGAAATTACTCCAGAAACAATTAATAAAATGCTTTTTGAAGCTGTTAGAAAAAATCAATATATTTTGAGTAATATTCTGATTATTTGTGGAGCGGATGTGAATCACAGAGAAGGTGGAACTACTGTTTTGGAAGTTGCTGAATTAAGTGGTAATAAATCTTTAGTTACTACAATTTTAAATAAAGTTAATGAAACTGTAGTATTTCAAAATAATAATCCGATTAGTTCTGATGTTGAAAATTTAAAAAAGAATTCAGGATTTGGTGAAGGTGTTGTAGTTGATGGTGTTGTGTTAAGTGGAGTTGTAGATGCTGTATCTAGAGGTAAGTATTATGAGGAGGTT
>VHBV01000204.1 GCA_016882165.1 Candidatus Pelagibacterales bacterium | reverse complement strand
TGGTGATTATCCCTTGAAGGAATAATTTTCCTACCTCGTCATTGCGAGGAGCAACAAACTCTGTTTAGGACGACGTGGCAATCTTTTATCAAACTCATTAGATAAAAGATTGCCAGTTCTCTTACGCTCCTCGTAATGACGAGGTTAGTTTTTTATATAAAAATTATTTTTTCAAAGGATGATTGTCATTCTTTTCATATAAATTGATGTACATAATTAAATTATGATAAAAGAACAATTCTTTAACAACAAAACTAGCTGGCAAAAATCTTCTTTAAGCGGCTTTTCTCAGGATGATCAAGGAAACTTTGTGCCTTGGATGACATATGATGCCATTAGTTTCTTGAAAAATTATGTAACCAAGAATCATAGTATTTTTGAGTTTGGTTGTGGAGCATCAACTTTATTCTTTGCTGAAAGATCAGCTTCTGTAACATCAATTGAAACCAATGATAAATGGTTAAAAATTGTTAACAGTTTTTTATCTGAGAAAAAACTAGAAAATGTTGATATCAATCTAATGCCCGATGGAATTGATAATAACAATTATGAAACTTTTGCAAAAAACTGCGATAAGAAATTTGATATAATTGTGATTGATTCTATAAAAAGATTTAGTTGCGCACTTAACGTGATTGAAGCTTTAAAACCAAATGGAATAATAATTTTAGATGACTCAGAACGCCCAAACTATCAGAAAATTTTCAA
Organism: Candidatus Pelagibacterales bacterium; assembly: GCA_016882165.1. GTDB lineage: Bacteria > Pseudomonadota > Alphaproteobacteria > Rickettsiales > UBA1997 > UBA2645. The sequence continues at coordinate 1,570 of VHBV01000204.1, read as the reverse complement.
ATTCTTCAATCAAAATGGTTTCACTCAAACCGATTTTTTAGGAATTGCACCAGCACAATTAAGAATTAAGAACACCACAATTTTTCAAAGAAAAAACTAAATCTAAAAGATTTTTAACTTCTTAAATTACCACCAAATTATCAATATGAACCAACTCAGATTTAGCAGATTTACCCAATATTTTTTTCACTTCTGTAGACTTTTTTTCCAAAATTCTTTTTACATCCAAAACATCATAATTGCTAATTCCACTTGCAATGTGATTTCCCTTTTCATCTTTTATGAAAACTGCTTCCCCTTTTTTAAAATTTCCTTGAACAGCAATAGCGCCAATTGGTAATAAACTGATTTTCTTATCTTGTAACGCTTCAACTGCGCAAGAATTGATTATAATTTCTCCTTTTGGATTAAAAAATCCAGAAAGCCACTTCTTTCTAGACTTTGAAGCTATGTTCTTACTGTGAAAAATTGTAAAATTCTGCTGACCATTAACTAACTTTTTCAAAGCATTATTTGAAACTCCATTAGTAATTACTGCATCACAACCAGAATTTGCCAACATCTTTGCTGCCAAAATTTTTGTAATCATTCCTCCTGTTCCAACAGAAGAAACTGCTCCACCAGCCATATTTTCAACTTCTTTGGTAATTTCAAAAACTTCTTTGATTAATTTTGCCGATTTTTCAACTTTTGGATTTTTATCATAAAGACCATCTATATCGGAAAATAAAATCATTATATCAGCAGAAATCATTTGTGCAACGCGTGCTGCTAAGCGATCATTATCACCAATTTTTATTTCATCAACTGCTACTGTATCATTTTCATTAATAATTGGTACAATTTGGTTTTTAAGTAAAGTTTCTATAGTATTTTTTGAATTTAAATAACGATCACGATCATTACAATCTGACGCAGTTAAAAGAATTTGCGCCACATTCAAATTGCATTTTGCAAAAAAATCTCGATAAAACCCCATTAACTGAATTTGACCAATCGCTGCTGCAGCTTGTTTTTCTTCTAAAGAAAGTTTACGTTGACCAACTTTTAAAAAACTCTTTCCCAAAGCAATAGCACCAGAAGATACAATAGTAATTTGAAAATTGCTCTTTACCAGATCAGAAACATCAACAGCAAATTTTTTTAGCCACTTTTCACGCAAAGCACCTTTTTCAACCAAAAGAGAAGAGCCTATTTTTATAACAATTTTTTTTCTTTTTTCTAAATCAAGTTTCATAACTCTTTTTTATTTTTAGAGCTTTTAATTAAGCAAACCTCTTTTTTTACGAGCAGATTTTACACCCTCTTTGTAAATAATATTTTCAATCAAAGGTAAAGGAAATTCTTGGAACGAATTAGCTCCACGTAAAACATAAACTCCAACAGATCTATTTTTCTGGCTTGTAATTCCATCAGAAGTTAAAATATCAGGAAAATCTTCACCATAAGATCTAATTTCAACCAAATTACTATCTACACCATTTTTTATAATATAGTTTTTAACTGTTTGAACTCTTCTAAAGGCTAAATTTTGATTATATAATTCTTTGCCACTACGATCAGAATTTCC
>VHBV01000203.1 GCA_016882165.1 Candidatus Pelagibacterales bacterium | reverse complement strand
AATCTGCTGCCGCTGTTTATACCGAACCGATGCAAAAAATAGTTGAAAGAGATTTAATGAGAGGTCAAACACCAAGTATTCAAGCCACAATACAAGGTGAAGAAGTTATTCCTGAACTTGTTAAACGTTCTTCACATTGGGCAGGTATGGAACCAAGAATTGGTGCAGCAGCCACTCAACAAAGAAAAAAACAACTAGGACTATCTCTTGCAAATTTGCGAGAGAGATATATGACCGCTACTAATTCACCCATATACAATATGAACGCTATTGCTCTAGCTGGAGGTCAAAGCATAGAACGAGCTTACGCAGAAAAAAATAATTTAATTGATAACATGTATGCTTTTGTAACAGAAGAGGCTGGTAGGGTTGGATTAACTGCAGAAAAATACATGAATATGATATTAAAAAAAAAAATTGACGCCACAACTGGTCAACCTTTGGTTACTGAAGAAGTAGCATCAAGTATAAACAAAATTTTTCCTGAAGGCATGGATATACCATTTATTCCTATAAAAAATACAAAAAATACATTGGATGCATTATTGAGTGATAGAGGTTTTTTTAGAGGCGTAACTCCTGGACAAGCTTTAAGAGGCGCTGCACGAGGGTTACAAGAACCTGTATCTGACCCTGTTGTGACAGTTGCTAAAGAAATGAAAGATAGAGTTTTTGAATTTGGTTTGAAAAATAAAGGAGATTTTGTAACCCCAGCTGAATTTAATGCTTTGAGAATATTATTTAATAAAAATTACAAAAATACCAAGTTTGTAGGAGGCGACCTAGAAAGTATAAATTCAATTTTAAAAAGTTTAGAAAATGATTTTAATTTTATAAAAATGCCAAAAGAAGAGATTTTAAAAATGGAAAATAATCCTAGACTTGCTAAAGTTTACAATGGTATTAGAACTGAATTAGGACAGCAACAAGCTGATAATTTTTACAAAGAATTTTACAACGACGTTGTTGATTATGGAGATTCTTTACGAAATGCAAATCAAATGTTTAGTAACATAGTTAATTTTTATAATAGTGAGGCTTATTTAATTAAAAAATTAAGAACAGCTGATGCAGCAGCACTCACACCTAGGGCTTTGTTAGATATTCCTGGAGCAAGTTCAGTGAGTCAAGAGAAGGCCTTTAGTCAATTGGTTAAATCAGTCGTTGAGCCTAAAAGTTCTGCAGTTGAAGTAAAACAATTTGCAGAATTACTAGGAGTTGGAACACAACAAGCAACTAAAACTAAGGAAGGTAAATTAATTTTAGAAACAGCAGCTGAAAGAGATTTAGGCGCAAGAGAGATGATGGGTGCAATTGCTATTAAAAAATTTGATGAAGCTTTTAATAATTCAGTTGTTAAAACTCCTACAGGAGGTATCAAGGGAAAAGAAACTGAATTTATGGAACCTTTAATCACTTATCAAGGTGCTCCTAAGTCAACTGATGAGCTTTTAGAATTTTTAAGAGAAGCAAGTGGAACTTATAGAAAAGAATTAAAAGCGATAATTGACAGAACACATAAACTTGGATTTGTTAGCGATGATATTTTTGATCCCAAGTATTTTAAACTACAAAAAAAAGCTGTTACACCAGAAGTTTTAAGAGAAGCTACTGCAGTTGGGCCAATAAAAATTATCGACAAAAAAACAAAAGAAGCTAAAGAATATACAATTCAGGAAATTCCTTTTCTTACGAAGGAAGTAGAAGCAGGAAAAACTGAATTTGGTGAATTACGCGAGGGATTATTATCTAATATTTTTGGTAAAGGTTTAGTCAAAACAGGAGAAACAAGATTACAACCATTTGAAACATCCGGATTAAAAGAAGCAGCAGAAAAAAGATATCAAGTGCAAATAAAAGATCCAAAGACTGGTAAGTTTAGAGATGTTACAAAACAAGAAGATTTAGCATCAAAAAAATACATAGAAAACATTCAATTTAGAACTTATGGTCCACAAGGTTTCAACGTAGATAATTTTAGAAGAGAAACAGGTTTTGATTCACCAGAAGGTAGAGAAAAATGGGCGGAGTATTTTAAAATTAGAAATAATATTTCAATACAAGAAAGTAGAAAATTAGTTGATAGTATTGAGGACAACATACTTGGTATGGAAAATTTGTTTGTTAAAACTCCGGGACCAGCAACTTCATCTATGGTACAAAGAGGAATGGTGTTTGCTTTGGCCTCTGGTATTCCAACTGCGTCAGCAGCTTATCTTTATGGTTTTGGTGGTGGTATTTTAGGTTTTGCACTGACACATATTTTAGCAAAATCTGCTGGTCTTATAATGACTAATCCAAAAT
>VHBV01000202.1 GCA_016882165.1 Candidatus Pelagibacterales bacterium | reverse complement strand
TATAATTTTTATTTTCCATCCATTTTAGAACTTTTTGAGTGCCATTAATACTATCAGCTTCTTCGTCATTAGTAATTAAAAAGCCAATTCCAAAATTAGGATCTGAATTATTACTTAAAAATTCTTCTACAGCAGCAACAAAACAAGCGATTGCACACTTCATGTCAACTGCTCCGCGACCAATAAGCTTATTTTCAATAATTTCAGCAGCGAAAGGATCATTTTTCCATTCTGACAAATCGCCAACAGAAACTACGTCAGTATGACCAGCAAAATAGATTGTTTTATCTGATTTTTTAGGATTAAAAATTGCATGTAAGTTGTTAACGGGATATGAGTTATCTCCTTCATATTCTAGAGTTTCGCAATCAAAGCCCAATTTAGTTAAATAATCAGATAAAAATTTTATAACTTCTTCATTTTTACCACTGAAAGAAGGGATTTTGATCAGTTCTTGAGAAAGTTCTAGAGCTTTTTTAGTTGTCATTTGATTAAAATTATTTTTGTAAAATTTGTAAATTGCTTTAGCTTGCAATAAAGGTTTTATTTATTTAAAAATAATAGCGACATTTAAACCCCTTAATTTTTCTAAATCAATTCAAACATGTTAGATATTAAATGGATTCGTGAAAATCCTGCCCAATTTGATGAGGCAATGGCCAAAAGAAATAATGAAATTAAAGCTGAAAATTTACTGAAAATTGATGAAGAAAAAAGAAAAAAAACTTTTTTAATTCAAGAATTGCAAGCCAGAAGAAACAGGATTGCTAGGGAAATATCTGCAATCAAAAATAATCGTCCAGATGGAAGAGATTGTCCTGCAGAAAGAGAAGATAAAATCCTTAGACTTTTTGAAGAATCTAAAAAAAATAATGCTGAATTATCAGCTTTGGAAAATGACTTTTCATTAGATGAGCAATTAAACAACATCTTGCTTACAATTCCAAATATTCCGCATGCTTCAGTTCCAGTTGGCTCTGACGAAAATGATAATGTTGAAGTGGAAAAATTTGGTACTCCAAAAATATTTCAATTCAAACCAAAAGCCCATGATGAGTTGGGTGAAAACTTAAAAATGCTTGATTTTGATCAGTCGGTTTTAATGTCTGGTGCAAGATTTTCAACTTTATCTTCAGATTTAGCTCGTCTTGAACGTGCTCTTTCAAATTTTATGTTAGATGTAGCTATTGACAATAACTATATTGAGGTTTCACCGCCAAACTTAGTAAAATCAGAAGCAATGCGTTTTTCTGGACAATTGCCAAAATTTTCTGAAGAAGCTTTTTCAACAATCGATGGTTATTGGTTAATTCCAACAGCTGAAGTTTCTTTAGTAAATTTAGTTGCTAAAAAAACTTTATCTGAGTCTGAATTTCCTTTGCGTTTTACTGCTTATACTCCTTGTTTTAGAAGAGAAGCTGGTTCTGCGGGAAAAGATACTCGTGGTATGATTCGTCAACATCAATTTAAAAAAGTAGAGTTAGTTTCAATTACAACTCAAGAACAGTCATATTCTGAGCATGAAAGAATGACTAATGTTTCTTGTGAAATTTTGTGCCGTTTAGAACTTCCTTTCCGTAAGATATTACTTTGTTCTGGTGATATGGGCTTTTGTGCTCAAAAAACTTATGATTTAGAAGTTTGGTTTCCAAGCCAAGAAAAGTATCGTGAAATTTCAAGTTGTTCAAATTGCGGTGATTTTCAATCTAGAAGAGCTTCCATAAAATATAAAAACAAAGAAGGAAAAACTTTTTTTGCACATACATTGAATGGATCAGCTTTGGCTGTGGGAAGAACCTTGATTGCAATCCTAGAAAATTATCAAAATGAAGATGGTTCAATTAATGTTCCAGAAGTTTTAATAAATTATATGGGTGGAATTAATAAAATTTCCTTGAAAAATTAATATTTAGGGAATATTTTTTGCGCCCTTAATTTTTTTCCTTAAGAATTTTAACATACTAAAAAACAATGGCTAATACAAAAGCGGCAATCAAAGCCCTTCGCTCAAGCACAAAGAAAAATGAAGTTAATAGCGCTAGAAAAAACAGAATCAGAAGTTTTGTAAGAAAAGTTGATGATGCAATTAAAGCTGCTGATGCAACTAAAGCACGTGAAGCTTTTAAAGCTCTAGAGCCTGAGATTATGCGTGGTGTTACTAAAAAAATCATCAAGCTTAATACTGCTGCAAGAAAACTAACTAGACTTTCTGCTGCAATTCGCAAAATTTCTCAAAAAGCTGCTTAAATTATTTGAGCTGCTTTACTCAATTAATTTTTTAATGAGTTTTGGCACATTTCAGTTCCTTTCTACATA
>VHBV01000201.1 GCA_016882165.1 Candidatus Pelagibacterales bacterium | reverse complement strand
TCTCCAAGTTATAAAGTTGTTGTTGCTGATGATAGATCAGTCAGAGAACACACTATTACTAAAGAAGAATATAAATCTATAGTTGATAAAGCTGCAGAAGAAACAAAAGGATCAACTGACATTGAAAGTAAACTTAAAGCTCAAGATGAAGTTTATAAATCTTTGTTACAAAAATATGATTCCAAAGTTACAAAAACTACTCTAAATGGAAGCGAACAAAATGATTTAGTAAGAACATGCAGAAATATTCTGGGTGTTGGAAAAATTGGTATTCCAATTCCTGGAAATCCATTTTCAAGAGATGCAAGAAAAAACAAACTTAGAGCATTCTCTGAAAGTGTAAGATTTTCTGACTCTGAAAGAAAAGAAGTTGTAGTTGATGTTGTAAAAGGTAAAACTCCAAGAGTTACTGTAACTTACAATGGAAACTGCGACGAAGACAAATTTGTTTCTATTGGAGACAAATGTTATATAAAAGTTGATGGAAAAAGTGGTAAAGTTATTCCAGATACAATATTTGTCGACACTGGTGGCAAAGGTAAAGAAGGAGAGTTTAAGGCAATAGATGTTGATTATGACATGTTATCAATGCTAAATCCTTTTAGAACTGAACTTTACAAAACTTTAAAAGACATCAATCCAGGACTTTCACTTGATCAAAGAAAAGAATTGGAAAACAGAGTTATGAAAAGTTATAACAACATAGAAGTTTTAGTAAGTAAAACAAACGGCAACGACAGAGAAATCAGTTTCTTGGTTAATGGTAAAACTCATGGTATGGAGATTTCTATGAGAGAAGCAGCATCAGCAGTTATGATAGCTGGTGCTGCTACTGGTCCTATAGGACTCACTATAACTGGTCTTGGAATTGGTGGTGCTGCTGCTGTTGGGGGTACAGCTGCCGCAATTTCTGCTTCTTCTGCTGGTGGTTCAGCATTGATAGGTGGATCAATTGCTGGTGGTGGCGTTCTTGCAGCCTCAGCTGTAAACCAATATAGAGGAAAAAATACAGATTCTTCTTCTGTTGCTAATGGTAAAGCGGAAAACTTCTTACAAACAGAGCGCGAAAAATATGGAGCTAAAGTTGGAGCAAATGTAAGATAATTATGTTTGATGTTGTTGTTATTGGGGCAGGGCATGCAGGTCTTGAAGCTGCATGTGCTGCCGCCAGAACTGGTGGAAAAACGCTTCTTATTACAAAAAAAGCTGATAATTTAGGTGAAATGTCTTGTAACCCCGCAATTGGTGGAGTTGCAAAAGGAACAATTGTGCGCGAAGTTGACGCTCTTGATGGTATTATGGGAAGAGCAATTGATATGGCTGGTATTCATTTTCGTATTTTAAATGCTTCTAAAGGACCTGCAGTTCATTCTCCAAGAGCTCAAGCTGATCGAAAGCTTTATAAAAAAGCTATTAATAAAATTTTAGAAAATTATCCTAATTTAGAGATTATTTTTGCTTCAGTTGAAGATATTATTATTGAAGATGGTTTTGTGAAAGGAGTTATTGTTAATTCTTCGTCATCCTCTGTCATTGCGAATTTATCGCAAGAAAAATGTGGTAATTCGTTTACCTCTTCCGTCATTGCGAATTTATCGCAAGAAAAATGTGGTAATTCGTTTACCTCTTCCGTCATTGCGAGGAGTGCGCAGCACGACGTGGCAATCCATCTGAAAAAAAATTCTGATGTAGATCGCCACGCTTGGCCTGATGGCTCGCTCGCGATGATGGAAGTAAGTGTTGATAGCTCGCTCACGATGACGGAGGCAAGTGTTGATTCCTCGCTTATTACGACGGAGAGTAACTACGAGGAGGGCGAAGCGCAAATTGGTAATCCAGTTTCTAAAAAAATAAATTGTAAATCGGTTGTTCTGACAACTGGCACTTTCTTGCGTGGTGTAATTCATGTTGGTGATAAACAAAATGCTGCCGGAAGAATTGGAGAAGAAGCCTCATATGGAATTTCAGAAACTTTGGCAAGATACAAATTTATGTTGGGTCGTTTAAAAACAGGAACTCCTCCACGAATTTTGAAAGAATCAATTAATTTTTCAGAATTAGAAAAGCAAGAAGGTGATAATCCGCCAATTCCTTTTTCTTATTTAAACACTGAAATTAAAGTTCCTCAAACTTCTTGTTTTATTACCTATACTAATAAAAACACTCATGAAGTTATAAAAAATAATTTATCTAAATCTGCTATGTATGGTGGACATATTGAAGGAGTTGGACCACGTTATTGTCCTTCAATTGAGGATAAAATTCATCGTTTTTATGAAAAAGAAAGACATCAAATTTTTTTAGAACCAGAAGGTTTAGATAGCGACCTAATTTACCCAAACGGCATTTCAACT
>VHBV01000200.1 GCA_016882165.1 Candidatus Pelagibacterales bacterium | reverse complement strand
GGCTTTTGCATTATCCCTGATATCAGGGATAATGCAAAAATAAAATCAGATTAAGTTAATAAATTACTCTCTTTGATTTTTTAAAAATTAATGGGGAGCAGTATATTTTTAAACTGTCATATAAGAAGGTTGCAAAGAAAATAACCTTCCATCAATCAAATCTGTTTATTTTGTTGTATCAAACCTAACTTTCGAAACATACTTAGGTGGTAAGTTTTTCGAAAAATAAATATTCTTTATAAAAATTGTTGGACTTTAAAACTTTAGAAAAGTAAAAATATATCATACACAATATATAGTATATTTTAAACTTTTTTATTACTAGATATAGTAATTTAGGTTTGATTGGGAATATTAAAGTCAAGAGAATTTTTACAAAATGAGCAAAAAAGAATTGAAAAACACAAAAAGCACTAACAGCAAAACTAAGAAGCCTTCTGAAACCAATAAGAAAAGCTTTAGTGTAACAATTGATAACAAAAAAGACGAGAGACTAAGCACTTTTGGAAAAGCAGTTCTAAAAGATCGTTACCTCCTGCCAAATGAGTCTTATCAAGATTTATTCGCTCGTGTTGCCTCTTATTATGCTGACGATCAAGATCATGCAAATCGTCTTTACGATTACATTTCAAATTTATGGTTTATGCCAGCAACACCAGTTTTAAGTAATGGTGGAACTGATCGTGGATTACCAATTTCATGTTTTTTAAATGAATCTTCTGACTCGCTAGAAGGTATTGTTAGCTTGTGGAATGAAAATGTATGGTTAGCTTCAAGAGGAGGTGGAATTGGAAGTTATTGGGGAAATATTCGTTCAATTGGTGAAACAGTTAGAGGAAATGGCAAAACTTCAGGAATTGTTCCTTTTATCAAAGTTATGGATTCTCAAACCTTAGCAATATCTCAAGGAAGTTTAAGAAGAGGCTCGGCTGCTGTTTATCTACCAATTGATCATCCAGAAATTGAAGAATTTATTGATATTAGACGTCCAGTTGGAGGAGATCCTAATCGCCGTTCTCTTAACTTGCACCACGGAGTTGCAGTAACTGACGAATTCATGAAAGCAGTTGAAAAAGACGGAGACTTTGAACTAAAAAGTCCTTACAGTGGAAAAGTAATTGAAGTTGTAAAAGCAAGAGCTTTATGGATAAAACTTCTTACTGCAAGAATTGAAACTGGAGAACCTTACATACTATTTATTGATGCTGTAAATAAAGCAATTCCGGATCATCAGAAAAAACTTAACTTAAAAGTTAAAACTTCAAATCTTTGCTGTGAAATCACTCTTCCAACTGGAATTGACCATTTAGGAAACGATCGTACTGCAGTTTGTTGTTTATCTTCACTAAACTTAGAGTATTACGATGAGTGGAAAGATCATCCACAACTTGTCGAAGATGTAATGAGATTTTTAGATAATGTGTTACAAGACTTTATAGAAAAGGCGCCAGATTCAATGCAAAAAGCAAAATATTCTGCAATGCGCGAAAGAAGCGTTGGACTTGGAGTTATGGGATTTCACTCTTTCTTGCAAAGCAAAAATGTTCCTATGGAATCTGCAATGAGTAAGGTTTGGAATAAGAAAATATTCCAACAAATTAAACAACAAGTTGATAAAGCTTCAAACTTCTTAGCACAAGAAAGAGGAGCTTGCCCAGATGCTGCAGAGGTTGGTGTTATGGAAAGATTTTCTAATAAACTAGCAATTGCTCCAACTGCTTCAATTTCAATTATTGCTAATAATTCTTCTCCTGGAATTGAACCATTTGCTGCTAATTCTTTCACGCAAAAAACTTTGACTGGTTCTTTTAACGTTAGAAATAAAAACCTTGTTAGACTTTTAGAATCAAAAGGTAGAAATACCGAAGATGTTTGGTCTTCAATTACAATAAATGAAGGATCTGTACAACATTTAGACTTTTTAGATGAGCATGAGAAGTTAGTTTTTAAAACTGCTCAAGAAATTGATCAAAGATGGATTGTTGACTTGTCAGCAGAACGCCAAGAATATATATGCCAAGCACAAAGTCTAAATTTATTTATGCCAGGAAATGTTTCAAAAAAAGAATTGTATGAAATTCATTTTAGAGCTTGGCAAAAAGGCTTAAAAAGCCTTTACTATTGTCGTTCAACTTCAATTCAAAGAGCTGATAAAGTTTCAAATAAAGTTGAAAATGACGCAATGTTTAAAGAAAATAAAGAACCGCAACAAGTTGCAGTCAGTAAAACAGAAACTAGCAGCTTTACTGAAGAGAAATCTCAATATGAAGAATGCCTTGCTTGTCAATAATTTTGACAAGCAAATTTTTTTATAGATGGATAAAAAAATTGTAAAAATCAGTAATCTGATAAAATAGAAA
>VHBV01000199.1 GCA_016882165.1 Candidatus Pelagibacterales bacterium | reverse complement strand
TGATAAATCTTCAGAAAAAGAAAATGACGATTCCTCTAAGAAAAAATCATCTAAGAAATCTGCTAAAAAACCAAAAGTTAAAAAACCTAAGAGAGTTTCAATTCCAAAAACTATTGATCCAAATACAATTGATATAAAAACAGCTACTAACTTACTTTCTTTGCCAAGAGAAGTTGGAGTTCATCCAGAAACAGGAGAAAAAATTATAGCAAATATTGGACCTTTTGGACCTTATTTATTGCACAATAAAAAATTCACTTCAGTTAAAGAAGATAATATTTTGGAAATTGGTTTAAATAGAGCTGTAGATGTTATTGCTACTGCTGCTGCAAAACCTCCTTCAAAAAGAAAAAATGGTGGTAGATTTTCTAAGAAAAAGTAACTTTATTTGTTCAGAAAACCCAAGTTTTGGACAACTAAATTCAAATTAAATTTAAACCTTAAGTTGTATTTAGAAATCTATAATTATGCTCTAAAACTTCAGTAACAGAGATTTTAACACTCTTGATGCATAATTCTCAATTAAATACAAATATCATTTTTCTAAAAAGTAGAATAAGTAAAAAACTTGCTTTATTTTCTTTTTTGGAAATGAATTGTTAGCAATATTTGCAAAAGCGATTTTAAGAATTTAAAAACATGTCAAAACAAGTTAATCCACAAGATAATTTAGACTCAGAAATTATTGCCGATGTTTCAGGATTTTATATCAATGATATAGATCAAGAGCTAAAACTTTTTGTTGATGAAAATCCAAAAGCAGCAATTCTTTGCAAAATAAAAGAAAAAAATCCCAATTACTTATCGATAATTTACGCTAATAAGCTGTTTTATGACTTTTTTTCTATTAACGAATCAAATGTAATAGGAAAAAGTTATGATTTTTTATTTGATGATTTTGATATAGGATATGCTTCGGAAAATCAGTTAGAGTATATTCGTTTAGTCAAAGCAGTTAAAGATATTCACGCTTGTTCAATTGTTGCTGATCTTCACGATTATAGCGATAGTTTGCAAAAAATTAAGTTTAAAATTGACTATACTCCAAACACTGTAGAGAAAGTGTATTCAACTTTTACTTTTGAAAAAGTTGAGGTTATTGGACAACAAGAATCAAAAAGCGGTGAAGTTTTGTCTTCTAATGATTTGGGTACTCTAAAAAATCTGGAAAGAACTCTTAATAATGAAAGATTGCTAAGAGAAATAGGTTATTTAATTGTTTCTGATTTACCCATACAAGAAGTTGCAAAAAATGTCTCTAAAATTTTATGCCAATATTTGAAAGCAGATCGTTGCTTAATTCATAATTATCGTAATGGTAACACAACTTTTGTTGCTGAGCATGCAAGTGAAAGTAGTCCTAAAATGTTTAAAGATAGTCAGGATCAGACAAGTATAAAGGTTCTAACTGATTATATTAACTTTCAAAATCGTTTTCATCAAAAGTTTGATGAAAATAAAGGAAAGAAAAATTCTTTGATTGCAATTGATGATGTGAAAAGTGATCAAAGTTTTATGCCAATCGAGAAAATTTGTGAAGAATTTTCAATTGCTTCTCAAATTAGTATAATTACTTCTCTGAATAATAAAGTTAATGGTGGAATTTATATTCATCAAGGCGAGAAAAGAAGTTGGATGATTGATGAGATTGAGCTAATTTCAATGATTGCTGATCAGTTTTCTTTGGCAGTTGATCGTTCTGATTCTATTGAAAGAGTTATGGTAGCAAATCACGAGTTGCTTGAAAAAACTCAACAATTAAAAGAAGCTCTAAAAGAAGAAAAAAACATTCGTAAAATGCAAAATGAGTTTATTGCACTTGTTTCTCATGAATTTAAAACTCCTTTACAAATTATTGATAGTACAAGAGAGCTTGTAGTGCGTAAGCTAAAAACCCTTAATGTTAATGATGAATCTTTAAGTAAGTCTTTGGATAAAATAAAAAGCGGTATTCAAAGGATGAATGGTCTTATACACAGTACCTTGAATTTAGCTAAGATGGAAAGCGGTGTTAACACTATTAAAGTTGAGAAACAAAGTTTTGATCTTAAAAAGTTTATCGAAGAAATTGTTGAAAAAAACTCTAATTTAGCGACCAACAAAGGTATTGTTGTAGAAATGAATATTGATAATTTACCCGAGAGTTTTAATGGCGATCCTAAGCTTCTAGATCATTCTTTCACTAATATTGTTTCAAATGCAATTAAGTATTCTAAAAATAATACTACGGTAAAAATTGTATCCTCAATTGATGAAAAACAAGTTACGATAAAAACAACAGATCAAGGAATTGGTATTCCAAAGGAAGATTTAGCAAATATTGGACAAAAGTTTTTCAGAGCAAAAAATACTCTGGCCGTTGCAGGAACAGGAATTGGTTTATACTTGACAAAATACTTTATTGAATTGC
>VHBV01000198.1 GCA_016882165.1 Candidatus Pelagibacterales bacterium | reverse complement strand
CTCCTAAATTAAATACTCCAGCCATAAACATATTATCAAGCGCATGTGTAAGTGCTTTTTCTGGGAATGGTAATCTATTAATTTCATTTTCATCTAAAGCAGCTAAATCTTTTGCTAGACCATTGTTAAATAATAATGGAAAGTTTACTAAATCATACGTTAAAGAACCAGCACCGGCGCCTGTCATACCAAATAACTGTGACTTTGCCTCTGTTGCACCTAATTGACTAAGCACACGACTATTAGCTGATAAATTTTTTGATGCAGCCACAGTTTGGTCTAAAACTTTGGTGGTATTACGAAAGGCTCCTAAAGCTTTTAATCCTGGTAAATTTTTTAATGCATTAGAAAAAAATTCAAAATTTTTTTGACCAGATTCAATTCTTATATTGTTTGCTGAAGGAAAATAAGTTGGACTTTTGCCAGCTAAAGCATAAGTTCTTGCTTCAGATGCTAATTTTTTACTATCTAAAATATAAGGCGTGAATGATCCAATTATATCACCCAATGCAACAAGAGTACCTCTTGTTAATGCCATAGCCCCTAGTTGTGTTTTTCCAAGCGGTTGCAATCTTTTTTTTATTTCCCCTGCTATATCTTCTGATGCTAATCTTCTTTCTTTAATCATTCCCCCAACAGAATCATAACCTTTTAAAATTCCTTGATCAAAAGCTTCGTCTAATGCATCCCTTTGTCCAGGTGTAAGATCCTTTGGATTTATTAATTTTTCATCTAATCGTCTTTGGATATCTAAAATTTTTGGAGTCATTATAAATTATCAAAATTGTTCAAATCAGACATTAAATCTCTTTTTTTAATATTTGATCCAGTTGGAGTCCCGTAAGTTTCTCTTCTAATTTTTTTATTCTCTTGCCTAATAAAACCTTGAACATAAGGAACTGAAGAATAGTTTTGTTTTAAATCATCAACAGTACCCATATTTTTTATATATCTTTGAGAAGTATCTTTAAATCTGTTATTTGTGTCTGCTCTTAAGGCCTCATAAAGTGATTTAATTTTTTTAGGGTCTTTTATACCAAAAATTTTGGTATTTTTTTCAGCTTCAGTAATATCTTTTGCTGTTAGACGATCTTGTGCTTTATTTGCATTTGCCACAATATATTTTGCTCTATTTTGAATAAATTCTAAAGTAGCAAAAGCTAATTTTTCCTGATCTTTACTCGCTTCTGCCTTTCTAAGATTTTTTGTATATTTTTCATCAGCTTTAATAAATTCATTATAAATTTTATCTCTTTCTTTTATCGCTGCTTTTTTTTCATCTTTTGTTAAAAATGATTGTTCCCCATAAAATTCTGGATTATAGAGAATACTTCTAATTTGTTCAAAACTCGTTTTATCAAAATCTGACACAGTGGGAGCATTAAAAGCAGACAAAGCTGCACCAGTTATATCATTATAATAATTCTTCAATGTACCACCAGCGCCAAGAAATCTTTCATCTAAATCTAGTACAAAATTTGCGTATTGTATGACTCTTTTTTGTTCATCCATTTGAGTAAGTGCTTTGTTGTATTCTTTTTCACTTACAGGCTGTATTGGCCCAGTGCCTGTATATAGTGTAAATTGTTCACCTTGAGGTCCTGGTGTTATTTCAATTAATTGACGAGTCTCACTTGATATACCGACCTGTTTAGTTTTTTGTGGATAAAATTTATCATTTGGATCAGTTTCTAAAACATAAACTCTTTTTTCCTCTATTTTTTTTGTTGGACTTCCAGCTGCTCTATTTTTTAACAAAGATAAAGCTAATTCATTATCAAATTCTTTTTGTTTTACAGCTAACAATACAGCTGTTTCTATTGCAGGTTTAGATGCTTGACCTAATACATCCGCGAAACCTGAAAGGCCACCTTGTCTTGTTTTACCTGTTAATAATCCAGCTGCTAACTGCATTAATACCAAATTAGTCATATCACTATTGCCAGTTACATTTAAAATGCTGTTTCTTAATTTGGTGTATTCACTTTTCCAAGCAGCATCATCTTCTTTATCTTTTTCTATTTGTTTAATTTGAGCATTAGCAGACTCTTGCTTTTTTAGTAAATCAAGAGCAGCTTGATTTTGTCCTCCAGTGCTCATTTTTGAAGGACTACCATTTGCTATATTTTGCATAAAATTAGATTCAATAGGATTATCAGATATGCCCAAATCAAGTTTTTGTTTAGCGGTTGCAACTTCTACGCTACCAGTCAATGGTGTTGTTGTTTTTAACGCTTGAGCAGTTTGACGATCTATTCCAAATATTTCTGTAAAAACGGTTTGCTTTTGATTTTCAGACAAATTTGAATTTTCAACAACATTCAAATAATCTTCTTTTGTAACATTTTTTTTGGTATTTAATTTTGCAAACTCTTTATTAAGAGTATCCATTTTTTTTTCAAATTCTTCTGGCGTATCAGATCTAATTCCGCTT
>VHBV01000197.1 GCA_016882165.1 Candidatus Pelagibacterales bacterium | reverse complement strand
AGGTGAAGAAGTAAAAATTATAAGACCAAAGAAAGATAAAAATGGTTTTGAAGCTGTTTTGTTGAAAGAATTTTTAGTGTAGAAATTAAGTAAAAATGTAAGAACTAAAAATTTTAAAATTATATTAACCACAATAAATAGGAGAAAATATGGCGTTTGTTTTAGAGAAAATATCGGAAGAGGATATTAATAGATATGGTGCTCAACTTAAAAAAGCTGGCACTACATCACATTACCACAATCGTTGGGCTATTGATCGGCAGAAGGATATGTTTTTGATTCATTTTGGCGGATGTGGAATGAGCGATGTTTCGAATTATGAATTACATTGTGGGAATGAGGTTGTGAAGGTTTCGACAGAACGAAAATTAGATAATCAGAAGACGTTTGATACGGCGTTTGTTATACAGAGAATTGAAATTCCACTCTCTCTTCAGTCAAGAGTTGAAGAAATAAAATCTGCAATTTCTGAAGCTCTCACAAAATACGGATATTGTGGTGATCTAAAAGGAGAAAGCGGGATCGTTACAATAAACCTCAATGATTCTAGCATCCATTTTACTTCTCAGCCAAAGTTTTTATTTGGTAACCTTACTAAATCAAATTCTAATTAGGAGAAAATATGACAATTTTATACTCTGAAGCACTTACCTGGCTAAAACAAAACCCAAACGCTACAGTTGCAGAAATCCGTAATTTAGTTTCACAAGTTTCAACGGAAGTTTCTAATTCAAAAGTAACAATTCTTTACAGTGGCAATATTGGAGATGTTGAAGCGTGGAAGATTGCTGAAGGAATAGGATCAAATACAGAAGGTGTTGCAACTATTGGTCAGACTGATGTTGCCGCGTTATTGAGAGATTCTGATTTTGAAGCTGTTTTGTTGAAAGAGTTTTTAGTGTAGTGGTTTGTTTTTTTGATTAAGAAGAATTTTATTAGATTTGATTTATGTTTATGAAAATAAGATTTTTATTGATATTTTTGGTTTTAATAAAATACGGACAGTTAATTAATTTAGGCGATTAAAAATATGTAGTTACTGTTACTGGATTTTTTAAATAATTTATAGGTTCAAGATGCTTTTAAAAAAAATAAAAAATATAATTACCAAAATTTTTTTAACATCTATAATTTTATTAGTTATAGTTGTTTTTATAATTGGTCCTTTTACGTCAAAAAATTTTCCTTCAGAAGCAAAATTTTTGATGGATTACCTAAAGACAGGGGAGAGATTGGATGATATTGTATCTAATCCAGAAAAATATAAGAAAGAACCATGCTTTAAGTTGGAGTTTGATGGTCATAAATATTGTTTTGATAATAGTAAGGCCCTTTTTCACAAGAGATATGAAAAAGGACCATTTGTTGGTGGTGAAGATGTAGTACTTTATTTTATTCCAAAAGCCCTATTGCAATTTCCTCAACAAAATAAAAGCATAAGAATTGATTGGGAAGTTGATGAGTATTATAAAAAAACTGGTAAGAATATTGTAGAGCGAATGATACATTATAGAAATAGAAATCCCAAAGCTTATTATAAAATGTTATCTGAAGTAAAAGAAGGTAAATTTATTAATGTAGATAAATATTTTCCTATTCGGGAAGAAGATACTTTTAATAGGGGTAATAAAATTTTCATTTATGCGATCAATGGTCAGGCTGTTATGAGCTTAGTTATTGAACCATCTAATAAATATTTTAAATTTATATCGAGTGTAACTTACAAAAATCTAGAACAAAACTATGTAATTTCATTTCATCTAGTTTCAAATCAGCAAACTGAAAAAGAGTTTTTGAATACAATATTAGAAATAACAAAAGAATTTTCTGTATATGCAGAAAATTCAAAAATTAACTAATTCTTTTAATTTATTTGAGAAATAATTATGTCTCTTACGATAACCAAAGTTGTATATGAAAAAGCAAAAGATTTATTGGATCAAGGTAAAGTTAATGAAGCTTGGCAAGTTCTTGGAGGTGCAGGAGATAATTATGCTCTAAATGCAGCTAAAATTACAGATAAAAATAATTATTCTCTTTCTCAGACATTAGTTAAAGAAACTTGGGAAAACACTGTTGGGATTGAACTTTATAATCAAAAATTTGATGCTGTTGCTGTATCTCATCTAAACAACTATCTAGATTACATTAAGAATTCAGTGCCAGATGATGATTTTGATGATGTAACATTTTTAACTCTTCCTGATACTGGTGAAATTGAGACTTCGTATGGTAAGGCTCTTCAAGACAATGGAATTTCTGCTTCTGCTGCGATAGATGGTATTATTAATACTGCAACAGGAAATCTACCAGTTCCAGGTTGGACAAAATGGTTATACCAAATCTAATATCTATACTCTTAATTAAAACCATTTAAACTAATTCAGATTATCAACTAATTTGTGTTTTTATGGCTAAAGCTTATTCACTGGATTTAAGGGAGA
>VHBV01000196.1 GCA_016882165.1 Candidatus Pelagibacterales bacterium | reverse complement strand
CCCTGATCATAATTCCAGCTTCTTTGACAATAGTTTTTCCGGATAGTCTGAGAATAATTCCAGAAAGCATTTTTTTTGCTTTGGTAACTTTATTATTAATTCAAATTTTTTATAAATTTTTGAATTTAAAGAAGTTTAATTTTTCTAAAAATAAGTTTGTTTTAACTCTAATTTTAGTTTTTCCTTTTCTTGATGGTGAAAGTTTTTTGCAACTAAAAGAATTTATCATTTTTTGGTGGATTATATTACCAATAATTGCTTTTTCTCTCTATAAGAAAGTTATCAATGATTTCCCAGAATCAAAACAAAATCTCAATAATATAATCTCAAAATCAGCCTATTTTCTAATTTTTAGTTTCATATTATTTTTACAAATTTTGCAGAATAATCAAAGTTTATTGGTTTTATTTTCTTTTTTAGTTACTTTGGTTTTTTTGATTTTTTACGAAAATATTTACCAAAGTTTTTATCAAACTTTCTCAGCATTCTTTGCAATTTTTATATTTTTTTCATTTTCAAATTTGTCTTCTTCTTACACTGTAGCAGTTAAAAAGTCGTATAATTTTAGCAACAATTTAAAACCTAGTTTTTTAAGCGAGAATATTATTAGTTATTCAAATAAAAATTTAAAAAATAGTGATGAAATAGTTATTTTATCTCATAATTTAGGTGATATTTTTCCAACTTTAAACTACTTGGGAAAAACTTCTAAAGCTTATATTTACAAAGATTTATTCGTTTCTTCTGATGTAAATTTTCTAAAAACTGCTGATAATTTCAAAAAGCATATTTTTGAAAAAGACATCAAGATTTTATTTATAAATAACTTCTATGATCATTGCCATATAGGTTTTTTGGAATATTACTTTAAAGATGAAAACTTCAAAAAATTATTTTACCAAAATTACAATTTTGATAAAAGAATATTTGAATCAGAAACCTTGCCTAATAAGGAAGAAATAGAGTTCTTTTCCTCAGAAAAAGATATTTTTGATGAAGTTGATCTAGAAAAGTCGCAAACACTTTACGATTTTAGTATTTATGTCAGAAAATAATAAAAGACTTTATCCCATACTTGCTTCAGATCGCTTCCTGTTTTTTTCTTGTGCTGCAGTTTTTTTGTTTAGTATTTTTATCAGATCTTTTCTTGGAATTGGTCCAGATACTGGAGTTTATCTGGATTTAGGACAAAAAATTGCTAATGGTAAAAAATACTATTATGATTTTTTTGAAGGCAATTTTCCTCTATCCTTTTATTTTTACGCTTTCCAATTCAAAATTTCTAATTTTTTTCATATAAATCCAATTTATATGTCAGAAATTATGGTAAATTTTTTAGGAGTTTCTTCAATTTACTTATCAACAAAGTTTTTAAAGAAAACCACAATTTATGACAATAAAACTCATTATAACTTAATTATAATAGGGTTTTTTTTGGCATTTTTTTTAAGGATTGGATCTCTGGAAATCTCAGAGTTTGGCACTAAAACAAGTTTTCTTTTTGCTCTTCTTTTTCCTTATATTTCTTCATCATTTATCAGAAAAAAACCTTTCTCATCAAAAGAGTTATTTTGTCGTGGTATTTTTATGGGTTTGATCCCATGTTTAAAACCACATTATCTAATTTTGATTCTGTTTATAGAATTTTACAATTTTTGGCAAAGAAGATCATTTAAATTTTTCTTTGAAATTGATAAGTTGATAATGATTTTGATAGGTTCTCTTTACTTGGTTTTAATGATAAATTTTATACCAGAATTTTTTGAATTAATTCCAATGCAGAATTCAATTTATTATGGTAATAATCATAGTTTTTGGGCAAATATTACTGATAAAATTTTATGGAATTTTATAGTTTCATATTCGATTTTGCTGATTTTTTCCCGTATTAAATTCACTAAAGACGATTTAGTTCTTGCCATATTTCTTTTTGAAGTATCTTTGTTGATTGCAGCTGAAAATATTTCAACAATGGATCAGTTTGCTGTTTTTTTTGCAATTGTAACAATTTGTTATCTGAAATGGATTTATGATTTACTTTGTGCTGAAGAAAATAATTTAAATAAATATAATTTCTTAATATTTATTCTGGCATGCTCATCAATTTTGTTTCTAGGCAGTCTTTTTTTACTTAGTTTTAGTAGTTTTTTTTATTGGATTATTTTGCCATTTTTTTTGTTTGTTTCATTTTTTAGAAATGCAAAATTTGTAGCTAATCTATCCAATAAGATATTATTTATAACGATTTTGTATCTAGTATTGTTTTTTATTTCTTGCCTAAGTTTGAAATATTTAAGGATAAAAGAATTCTATTTGGTTAGTTTAGCTGCGTTATTTGTGATAATGTTTTTTATCGAAAAAAATTCCTTAAATTTTTCTCAACATTTTTCATCGCCTTCAATATTTTTGTTAATTGGTTCAGTTTTTTGGTTTTTTGGTTGTTATTTG
>VHBV01000195.1 GCA_016882165.1 Candidatus Pelagibacterales bacterium | reverse complement strand
TTATTTCGGGAGAGTGTGTTCCAGCTTGACTGCAAATTCCCATCATCTAGTTTAGGAACTCTGCAAGCCTTGCAAAACAAGGTTTGCAGACGGTGTTTGATTTTGAAAAATAGCAAAAATTTGTCTAAAAAAGTTCATATTGTTCAGGATTTTTTGGATTTGATTTTTCTTTTTTGCCATTAAAAGTTATTATATTTTCATATTGCTTGTCGGTAAAAGTGAGGATATGAACTTTGCCACTTTCTGGAACCATTTTTTCAACTTTCTTAATATATTTTTCTGACAATTCTTTGCTGGCGCAATAGCGTTGGTAAACAGAAAATTGCGCCATTTGAAACCCTAAGTCAAGCAAAGAATTTCTGAACTCTGACGCAGCTTTGCGTTCTTTTTTGGTATTGGTTGGCAGGTCAAATAAAACTTGAATCCACAAAATTCTATAGGCTGAAAGTTGAGTCATTAACTTAATCAATTATCAATTCATTTGGCAAGGGCGAAAGTGGAAAATCTAAATTTGCCTCTCTATTTTCTAAACTGCGAACAAAAGATTGACAAAGTCTTGTAAGACAATTGTTAATTGGTGTTGTACCAGCTTGTGTTGATAAATCTAAGTTTAAAATTTTGGTTAAATTCTTTTTTATTGCAGGTGTTAATTTTTGAATTTCTTGGTTTTCTTCAGAAATTTTTTTAACTACAAAATCAACCATGGGGCGAAAAGGTTCCATTAAGTCGTCAACCAAGCAAAAAGCATTTTCTTGATTGGAATGATGAATGCCAATTGCTGGGTGAAGCCCGGAAGCAAAAATTGCTCTTGCGGTTGCTGAACGCAAAATTGCATAGCCGTAATTAAGCATTGAATTAATTCCATTGCTTTCAAAATTTCTTCTAAAGTTTTCACCAAAAAGTTTTTGCCAATATTTTCTTGCGGCTTGTGCTTCAAGATTTTCTTTATCTCCTGAACTTACTTTTTTTGCCAATTCCAAAAGTTGTCTTTCATCTTCGCCACTGAAATGAGAAAGAATAGCTGCTTGGTTTAGAATTTTGGCTTTTACAACTTGTTGCCAAAGTCTTTTTTCAAGTGGTTTTGATGATTGAATTTGTAAATTGATTTTTTGTTTGTGCAAATAATGTGGATTGGTGGGGTAAAAAATTCCTGAAGGTAAATAGTTTGCTCCCAAAACCACAATCATAGTCCCGGCTTCAAGCAAGGCATTAAGCAAGTTGGTGGTGATTGTTGCTCCGGTTCCATTTAAAACTAAAATTCCAATATCTTCAAAAGCGATGCGTGTTTTTTCGGTGTTTTCAATTTTTACAATCAAGAAACCACGAGACATTGAAAGCGAAACTAGAGGATCGGAAATTTCAATGATGCGATTGGTCATTAATTTTCTTGAATTGATTTTAAAATTGGACCAGAGTCAAAGACTTTGCCAGTTGGGGTTATGAAAATTTTGCGAATTTTTTTTGTTAAAAGACCTTTTTCATTAAAAACAAAAGATTTTTTTGATTCTGCGTTGCTTGAAGCGTTTTTGTGATCAAAGTAATAACATTGAGCTGTACTTCCAATAACTGCAATTCTAACTGTTTTCTCTTCTCCATTTTCTTCTAGTCTTACTAAATCGTCTTTAAATAATCTTATTAATAGTTTTGCTGCTGGATGTGGTTTTAACTTTTCATAATCTTGTTTTTGTGAAAACTTCTTTTGTTTGTTAATGAATTTTTCGCCTTTCTCGTTTTTTTTGATTTCAAAAGGGCAGTTCATTTCGAAATTAGAAACTACGTCGGTTTTGATTGTTCCGTCAGGCATTTTCCAGACGCCGATATGATGATTTCCGTTAGTTTTAACCGCTTTTGAGAAACGAGGATTTTTTGGTGGATGAGAAATTTCAATAATTGACTGGTTTTTGTCGTAAAATCTTACGTTTTTAACTCCGGTTCTTTTTGAAAATTCGGGCAGAAATTTTGTTTGAAATTCTTTGTCAGAAGAAGCTTTTTCTGCCAGATTTACCAATTCTTCGCGCAACTTTTTATCTCGAATAAACCGAGTTTCTGCTTTTTTTAAAGATGTTAAAGCGCAGCTAGCAACCAAGTTGTAAGGCTCTTTTGACTTTTTTCCGTCATCAAGTGTTACAGGTTCTTTGAGAATGCCGTAATAGGTTTCGTCATGCAGCTGCGTATTTCTCCCATGATCCGGCTTGTGCGAAACAATAACTTTTTCAATTGTTTCAGCTGCATCTTCGCGAAAGCGATTCCAATGACTTGGTAAATTTATAACCAGGCGATCTAAATCATGACCTCGTGCATTGTCACGAGAAATTTGTTGTAAAAGACGAGTTTCAGTCATTGCAATAACAAGAGCATCAACTGCGTGATGGCGATGGTCATCACGGTTTTTTGGTTTTGATTTTTTATCTTTTTTTGGTGAATCAGATTTGAGAACTTCGCCAGTTTTGGGATCAAAAACTTC
>VHBV01000194.1 GCA_016882165.1 Candidatus Pelagibacterales bacterium | reverse complement strand
CGGACGCTAGTTTTTAAAGAGATGAAAAAATTAATCCTTCAAGGGATATTTGCCCAAAATAGCACTGAAAAAAACTTGCTATTTTTCCATCTCTATTTAGCCTGCAAGGCTTTCTACACTTACAATAAAAAAAGCAAAAATGGAATATAATCAGCCAAATAATACAAAGTTCGGTCAGTTTGGTGGGCAATATGTTGCCGAAACATTAATGCCTGCGGTTTTAGAACTTCAAAAAGCCTACGAACAAGCTAAGAATGATGAACAATTTCAGAAAGAATTTGCTTATTACATGCAATATTACGTTGGTCGCCCCAGCCCTCTTTACTTGGCATCGCAACTCACGAAAAAATATGGTGGCGCTAAAATTTATCTAAAAAGAGATGAACTTAATCACACTGGATCTCACAAAATCAATAATTGTATAGGTCAAATTCTTCTAGCAAAGAGAATGGGAAAAAAGCGTATAATTGCTGAAACTGGAGCTGGACAACATGGAGTTGCAACTGCTACTGTTTGCGCTCTCTTCAATATTCCTTGCACAATTTATATGGGAGCCAAAGATGTTGAGCGTCAAGCACCTAATGTGTTTCGTATGAAACTTTTAGGAGCTGAAGTAATAGCGGTTAAAACAGGGTCACAAAGTTTAAAAAACGCAATAAATGATGCAATGCGTGACTGGATAAGCAATGCAAATGATACCTACTATCTTCTTGGCACTGTTACAGGACCTCACCCTTACCCAGCAATGGTTAGAGACTTTCATTCAATCATTGGGAAAGAAGCTAAAGAACAACATTTTCAAGCAGAAGGTAAATTACCTGATGCACTAATTGCATGCATTGGCGGTGGATCAAATGCAATTGGATTATTTCACGCTTTTTTAAATGACAGTTCAGTAAAAATGTTTGGAGTTGAAGCTGCAGGAAAAGGACTAAGCAGTAACGAACATGCAGCTTCTATTTCAAAAGGTGAGATAGCGGTTTTACATGGTAATAAAACTTTTTTCTTGCAAGATGATGATGGACAAATTCAAGATGCTCATTCTATCTCTGCTGGACTTGATTACCCAGGAATTGGACCTGAACACGCTTACCTGCACAGCATTGGAAGAGTAAAATATGAAAGTGCAACTGACCATGAAGCACTTGATTCATTCCAAGAATTATGTAAAGTTGAAGGAATAATTCCTGCCCTTGAATCTGCTCACGGACTTTCTTTTGCTTGTAAGCTAGCAGCAAAAATGAATAAAGATCAAAGTATAATCGTAAATTTATCTGGCCGCGGTGATAAAGATATTTTCACTGTTGCCAAAGCTTTAGGAGTAAACTTATGAGAAGAATTGAACAAAAATTTTTAGAACTAAAAAGCAAAAATCAATGCGCTTTAGTTGGTTATACTTGCGCTTATGATCCTGATTATGAAACTTCTTTTGAAATTTTAAAAGAGTTCCCAAAAAACGGAGTTGATATAATTGAAATTGGCGTTCCATTTCTTGATCCTGCTGGAGATGGGCCAATCATTGAAAACGCTGCAAAAAGAGCAATTAAAAATGGTGCAACTCTTAAAAAAACCTTGCAGATGGTTGAAGAGTTCAGAAAAAATGATTCTACAACACCCATAGTTTTAATGAGTTATTACAATCCAATTTTTAAATTTGGATGCGATATGTTTTTTAAAAATGCCTATGAATCAGGAGTTGACGGAATTTTGATTGTTGATTTACCAATTGAAGAAAATGAAGAAATTCTGTCTCATATACAAAAATCCAATCTTGATTTAATTCAACTAATTGCACCAACAACAAACTCTCAAAGAATAGTGGAAATTGCCAAAAATTCATCAGGATTCTTATATTTAATTTCAATGCTTGGAATTACTGGAACAAAAACTGCAAAAATTGAGGAAAATAAAATAAATTTAGAAAAAATTCGCAATGTTTGTAATCTACCAGTTGTTATTGGTTTTGGAATAAAAGAAGCAAAACAGGCAGGAAATTTTTCTAAAATTGGAGTTGATGGAATTGTTGTTGGATCTGCTTTTGTTAAAGAAATTGATAATTGCTTAGCACAAAATAAATCCAGCGATCAAATCTGCGAAATAACATTAAAAAAAGTTAAAGAATTTTCAAAAGAAATAAAAAATGAAAGTAATTAAAGGCGTAAAAATTGCCACAACAAACTGTGGTATAAAATATAAAAATAGAGATGATTTGCTTCTAATTTATTTTGAAAATGAAGCAAATATTGCAGGAGTTTTCACGCAATCATCAATGCCTGCAGCACCAGTTGTATGGTGTAAAAAAAATATAAAACATGGAAAAGCCAAAGCTTTAGTTGTTAATGCTGGAAATGCTAATGCTTTCACTGGAAAAATTGGAGAAGAAACAGTTGTAAAAACTGCTAAAAAAGTTTCAGAAATTCTTAATTGCAAAGAAGAGGAAATTTTTGTTTCTTCAACAGGAGTGATT
>VHBV01000193.1 GCA_016882165.1 Candidatus Pelagibacterales bacterium | reverse complement strand
TATGAAAAATAACATCAAAAAATCTTTATTAATCTTTAGCACTTTTTCTTTTTTGCCTTTTAGCAATTCTTTTGCAAAAAGCCAAAGTGATTTACCAAATATTACTGGGCAAGTTTTATTTGAACTTAAAGCAGATAGGTTGTCTACCCAATCTCAAGGAGTTAAAGCAAATAACGCTTATCTGAATATTGAACCAGATTTTTCATTTAATTTGAATAAAAATTGGTCAATTAAGACTGGATGGAGACTTTATCCTACAAGTACGGTGCAGACCAGAAATCAAAATTATCCAGAAAGAACTAGAACTTTTTTCAGTCAAGAGCGTGGATTTAGTCCCGATGATACAACTTTTATTGTTGAAGAGCTAAAAGTTGACTTTAAAGCTGATGAGTTGGAATTTTTTATTGGTAAGTTTAATCCAAGTTTTGGCAAAGCTTATAACAAATATAAAAGAATTGGAGTTTTTAGTACTGATATTACAGAAGATTATGAATTGAGAGAAAAAATTGGTGGCGGAATTATCGCTTCTATTGAAAATAGTAAAATTTCAGTAAATACATTTTTTAACGATACAACAGGTTTAAGCGGTTCAATTAATGGACGTAGTGTTGCAAAAAAAAATGATGGATTAGCTGGTAATACAGGAAGCTTTAATTCTTACACAATAACAATAGATGGCGATCATTTATTTGGTGTAAGTAACTTATCCTATAATATAGGTTATAGAAGTTTGGCTGTTGATAAAGACGTTGAAGAAAGAGCAAGAGAAACCGGATATGTTTTTGGTTCTCAGTATGATTACAAATTAGGTTATGCAACTACAATAACTCCTTTTATTGAATTTGCTAAAATTAGTAATTTTACTGGAATCCAAGATGGAGATGCAACTTATGCTACATTTGCTTTGATTGGGAAGTATCGTGGTTGGAAAGCAAGCGTTTCTAACATTTATAGAAGAATTACTCAGTATCAAGATGTTGCAAAAATTAATGATCGTCAGTTGCAATATTCAGTTGGATATAAACTAAAGAACGGTTTGGTTTTAGATTTTAGTAGAGCAAATATAAAGGAAACTCCTCATAAAGGAACTCTTTATGGTTTTATGGCAAGCTATTTGTATCAGTTTTAATTTGATAGTCGTATTTCTTGTAAAGACTTATTTCTTATTAAAGACAGCAATATAATTGACATCCAAATTTTCAGATTCTGACCAAGAGTCATTGAAAATATTGTAGTGAAAACCTCTTAAAGTTTTTAAAGAAAGATTATAAGAGTTAGCCAAGTTATTGATTTCAGATGGTTTAAGAAACTTTTTCCAATCATGAGTGCCTTTTGGAAGCCATTTTAAAACGTACTCGACTGCAATTTTTGCCAGTGCTAAAGATTTTAGATTTCTATTCATGGTGGCAACAAAAACTATTCCATTCGGTTTTACTAGAGATGAGCAGCTTTTTATAAATTCTTCCACATTATCAACATGTTCAATAACTTCCAAAGCTAGTACAACGTCAAATTTCTCATTGTTTTTTGCCAAATTTTCAGCAGATGTATTTAGATAGTTTATTTTTAATCCAGATTTCTCAGCGTGAATTTTGGCAACAGCAATATTTTTATCTGAAGCGTCAATAGCAGTTACGCTAGCGTTCATTTTGCAAAATGGTTCTGCAACCAAACCTCCGCCACAACCAATATCAACAATTTTTATATTAGTGAAAGGTGTTATTGAGTTTTCATCTAATTTAAAATGATTTACTATTTCTTTTCTAATGAAAGAAATACGAATTGGATTAAATTTGTGTAATGGTTTGAACTTACCAGATTCATCCCACCATTCTTCGGCAATACGAGAAAATTTCTCTACTTCTTGTTGGTTTATGGTTGATGTCATATTATAGTTATTTTTTTTTCGGTAATTTTTCTACGTCTATCATTTCATAGCTTTCGATACTATTCATCCAATCTTTTTTGACTTTAACAAATAAAAATAGATGAACTTTACTCTGTGCAATTTCTGATAAATCTTTTCTGGATTCTTCTCCAATTTGTTTAATCATTGAACCGTTTTTTCCCACAATAATACTTTTTTGGCTTTCACGAGTAATAAAAATTGTTTGGTGAACTTTTATTTCGCCATTATTTAAAACTTCATAAGAATCAGTTTTAACTGTAAGAGAGTATGGTATTTCTCGATCTAATTTTAAAAATAATTTTTCACGAGTTATTTCAGAAGCAATAAAACGCATTGGCGCATCTGTAATTTGATCTTCATCATAAATCCAACCTAAATTAAGACATTTACTGCAAAGAAATTCTTTAATTTTACTAATATTGTCGCTTGTTTTTGCAGAAATTGGAAAAATATCAGTAAAGCCAAGTTCGGCAATTTTGGCAATTGTTTCAAGAATTCCTGATTTTTTTATAAGATCAATTTTGTTTATTAAAACTGTGATACTGATGTTTTCTTTTTTAAGA
>VHBV01000192.1 GCA_016882165.1 Candidatus Pelagibacterales bacterium | reverse complement strand
AAAACCCGTTTTAAGCTAAAAATGTGCAACGTTTCGTTGCTTTTTTCGCTTTGCTCAAAGACAACTCACGCCTGGGTTTTTTATTCGCTTGTGCTCATAAAACCCGTTTTAAGCTAAAAATGTGCAACGTTTCGTTGCTTTTTTCGCTTTGCTCAAAGACAACTCACGCCTGGGTTTTTTATTCGCTTGTGCTCATAAAACCCGTTTTAAGCTAAAAATGTGCGTTAAGCACATTTTCTTAACGCTTAAAACCCAATTGCAATGCCTTCTCTTCTTGGGTCAGCGCCACCTTCTATAATTCCGTTATCGATTGAAATTGCATTGATACCACTTACAATTTCAATTTCTTTCGTTTTATGACCCATTTTTTCTAAATCTGATTTCAATTTTGTGATATTACGGTTTTTTTCTAACTCAACAATATCATTTAAAACGACGAATGATGGTAGCGCAATTGCACTTTGGGTGTCAAGTTTAAAATCTAGGTGATTAATTATTGTTTTGGCCAAGAATTGAATAATTCTTGGACCACCCGGAGATCCAAGAATCATAACTAAATTATTATTTTTATCAAAAACAAAAGTTGGTGCCATTGAACTTCTTGGTTGTTTATGTGGTTCAACACTATTGGCAACTTTTTTACCATTTTTAATTGGTTCTAAAGAAAAATCTGTTAATTGGTTATTTAATAAAAATCCATCTACTGAAAGCGCCGAGCCAAAAAAATACTCAATTGAATTAGTCATAGCAACCGCGTTTCCTTCTGCATCAACAATTGATAAGTGGGTTGTTGAAGGAGGCTCAATTTTATTGCTATTAATAACTTTACTATTTTTAGTAAAATTTCCTGGTTTTACGTCTGATATTGCTTTGTTTGGATTAATCAAGGAAGCTCGTTCTTTTAAGTATTCTTTGTTTAATAATTTTTCCAAAGGTATTGTAGTACTGTCAGAAATATATTCGTTGCGATCAGCATAAGCTAATCTTGTGGCTTCAGAAATTAAATGAACAGTTTCTATTGAGTTTAGAGTCATTTTAGAAAGATTGAAATTTTCTAAAATTCCCATTATTTGTAGTAAAGTTACCCCTCCAGATGGAAGTGGCATAGTGCATATATTGTAAGTGTTACGATAAGTTTTGCACAATAATTTTCCTGTTTTTACTCTATAGTTTTTGAGATCAGAAAGAGATAAGTACCCAGGATTTATAGGAGAATTTTGTACAGTTTTTACAATATCTTCAGCTATTTTGCCGTTGTAGAAAGATTTAATACCGTTATTTGCTATTTCTGTTAGTGTTGTTGCTAATTCTGGGTTTTTGAATGTTTCGCCAATTTTGTAAGGTTGACCGTTTTTTAGATAAATTTTAGAAGTTTCTTGAAAATCTTTTAGATAAGAAATTTGAACAGATAAATTGTGAAATCTTTCACTCACAATAAAACCATTTTGAGCAATTTTAATTGCTGGTTGAAACAAATCTTTCCATGGAAGTTTGCCATATTTTTTGTGAGCTTCATACATATTTTTCAGAAGTCCCGGAGCGCCAACTGAAAGACCTCCTTTGACTGCTTCAGAAAATTCTTTTGCTTTACCATCTTTATTTAAAAACATATCACTTTTAGCTTTGGAAGGAGCTGTTTCTCTACCATTAAAATAAATGCTTTTTCCACTTTTTTTATCAAAGTAAAGTAAAAATCCACCGCCACCAATTCCTGAAGAATGAGGCTCAACAACGTTTAAAACTAAAGAAGTTGCAATTGCAGCATCAATTGCATTACCACCTTTTTCTAGTATTTCAGCACCAGCTTCACTTGAGCTTTGACTTGCTGAAGAAACCATGTATTTTTTTCCTGTAACTAATTTCACATCACGAAAACCAGAATCTGGTTCACCAACCCAAGCGTCAGAGAGATTAATTCCAGCATTTGAGCTTGAAATTGTTGTGAGGCTTAAAAAGATGATGAAGAAAAATAGAGTGAATTTTTTCATAATTTTTTCTAGTTTTGAGGTAATTATACTACTAATAACTGTCATCCTGAGCGGTAGCAAAGGATCTCAGGAGTTAGATTTCAGGAGCTTATCGCCTGAGATTCTTCGCTTTACTCAGAATGACAAGACTTTGCGTGCTTAAGCTTAAGGATGACAGTTGTTGGTAGTTGATTAGATAATTGCTTATTTAACACCAATTTTACTGTGGTTATTTTTTAGTCACGCTATTCACTCGCAGTTTTCTCAGAGTAGATTTTTTTATTTTTAATTCAATTTAAAACTTGTGTTAGACAAAGATTTAGAACTTATTGTTAAAGAGTTAAAGCAGATGAATTATGATGCATATTTATGCACAACTTTTGCTTTACGTGAAGACTTTAAAAAAATTATGGCAATTTTTTTATTGCATGAAGAATTAAAAAAAGTTGTTGATATTGCAAAGGAAGACATGATCGGCATGATCAGAATTGCTTGGTGGAGAGAAAATTT
>VHBV01000191.1 GCA_016882165.1 Candidatus Pelagibacterales bacterium | reverse complement strand
AGAAATTACGACTTGTCCAACTGAATTATCATTGGCAACTTGGCAAATATCAGAATCTGCAGCAAGACGAGCAATTTCTTCAGCAACTTCAATTTCAACACCTAAAATTGCCGCCATAGAACCTTGTGTTTTTTCGCCACATTTTGCCATTGCTTTACCTCTAATTTGCAAAAGTTTGGCTGTTTCTTCTAAAGTTATTGATTTTGCAGCGCATAAAGCAGAATATTCGCCTAAAGAGTGGCCAGCAACAAAAGATGCAATGTCTTCAACTTTTTTGCCAAATTCTTTCTCTAAAACTTGAATTAATGCAATTGAAACAGCCATTAAAGCTGGTTGAGCATTATCAGTTTTGGTTAGCTCTTCACTTGGTCCTTCAAACATAATTTTAGATAGATTAACCTCCAAAATATCATCAACCGTTTTAAAAACTTTGCGTGCTACTTCAAAATTATCATATAAATCTTTTCCCATTCCAACTGACTGAGAACCTTGACCTGGAAATACTAAAGCTTTTTTCATTTTCATTGTTTAAATTGTTTAAATTTTTATTGTGAAAGTTCAATACCCCATTTCCCGCTGAGATATTTTTCAACCGCTTGTCTTTCTTCAGTTGTTAAAGCACGGTTATACATTATAACTTCTCCAACGTTGCCTTGAAATTGACGTTGTTAGAAAGAACCAGATTTTTGCATTCCTAAGTGAAGGTTGCCACGTGAACTAACAACGTCAGTTGATGCTGTTGTTCTAATACCAGTATTAGTAAGTTTACCATTTCTATACATAGAAATCTTACTACTTAAATCTAATTTATATGTAACGTCTATAATAACAGATTTATAATTAGTTAAATTAGATGAATTGGTAATTGCACCATCTTGTGTTGCATCAATCCACAAAGCTAAATTCTTAATTGACGCAACATCTGAACTCTGTGTTATGGTTCTAGCTGAGGTAAGCTTGAATTTATAATACATAGCTTCCTTCAACAACACCGGCAATCAAAATACCAATAATCAGAACTACAATTGACAACTCAATTAAGGAAAATGCTTTATTGTTGTAAGACTTTTTCATAATTTGACTATTTTCTTCAACAAAAATTAAACTTTTCAACTAAATTGAGTATTTTTTTAGAATTTCTTTAAAATCATCAGCAATTTTTTTATCTTTTAAAGCAAACGCAATATTAGCTTCTAAGTATCCCATTACGTTTCCGCAATCAAATCTTTGTTCATCAATAACTTTGTAATAAAAAGGAAATTTTTTACACATTTCTTTCATAGCATCAGTCAGTTGAATTTCTCCACCTGAACCAATTTCAAACTTTTCTAAATATTCAAAAATTTCTGGCTGCAAAATATATCTTCCAGTAATTGCCAAGTTTGACGGCGCAACTTCTGGTTTTGGTTTTTCAACCATATCAATAATTTTTTCTACGCCTTGATTTTTTATTATTCCATATTTTGAAGTGTCCTGCGGCAATACCTCTCCAACAGCCACTACGCTTGAAACTTCTTCTTTTCTATTATACAAATCAATCATTTCACCCAAAAAATTTCTGGAACGTCCTTCACTTTGCATCATCATTTCATCAGCCAAAATGACAACAAAACCTTCATCTTTAGCAATAAAATTTCTAGCACACCATATAGCATGACCCAAACCAAGTGGCTTTTGCTGGCGAACAAACGCAATTTGTCCTGCTTGAGGAAGCCAGCTCATAACTTGCTCTAATTCTTTTGCTTTATTATTTTCATCAAGCTTTGATTCAAGTTCATAAGCATGGTCAAAGTGATTGTTAATAGCATTTTTATTTCTTCCTGTAACAAATATAAAACGCTCAATTCCTGCAGCTTTTGCCTCTTCATAAGCATATTGAATTATTGGCTTATTTGCAATTGGCAGCATTTCTTTTGGCATTGACTTTGTAGCAGGTAAAAATCTAGTTCCAAGTCCACCAACTGGAAACACGGCAGTTCTAATCTTTCTCATATTTTAAAGAAATTTTATTATAAAACTTAAGATTGTTGTTCAGCAATTTTCAACTTGCGATAAACAGTAGATCTTCCAACATCAAGTCTTTTTGCAACTTCAGATAAATTACCACTGTAAATATCAACTAATCTTCTAACAACCTCTTCTTCAATTGAATCAAGAGTTTTACAATTTCCTTCGTCATCAAAAATATCGATTAACTCGCTATTAATACTAGAATTTTCTTTAATAACTGCTTTTGACTTTGTAAGAGTGTTATTTTCTTTATTTAAAAGTTGAGGAAAATGTTCTGATTTCAAAAACTCATCATCACATAAAATAACAGCTCTAAAAATTGAGTTTTTTAACTGACGAATATTATCTTCCCACTCGTAATTACAAAGTGAATACAAAGCTTCCTGACTGATTCCTTTGATCTTTTTATTTTCATTAATACTGAAGTTACGACAAAAACTTTCAGCAAGAATTTGAATATCTTGATGATCGCGCTCTTTTAGTGATGGCAAATAAATAGAAAAAGCAGAAACTCTATAAAGTAAATCTTCGCG
>VHBV01000190.1 GCA_016882165.1 Candidatus Pelagibacterales bacterium | reverse complement strand
ACTATATCTTTATTTATGCGGAACTAAATAAATACAATAAATTAATTTTGATTTAAGTTATTTTATTTTCGCTGTGTATTTGCTCTTTCTTCTTAAGATTTTCTTCATTCAATTTTTTTACTTCTTCATGATCAAAGTCAAAATGATCTTTATGTGAAGATGGAACTTTATGTTCATTGCCATATATATCTATAATTGTGGTTGTGTCGTCGTCTTCTAATTTTATTTTTTCTTCAGCAATTCCACGATGCAGTTCTTGTTTTATTTCATCAATCCCCAAATCTTTTTCAACTTCTTTAAACTGGCTTTTTAAATCGTTGAAGTAACGTTTTGCACGAAAGAAAATTTTTCCTAAAAAATGAGCAATTTCAGGTAAATCTTGAGGTTTAATAAAAATTATTGTTACCAAACAAACTAGTAATAATTCTGCGAGTGAAAATCCGAACATTTTTTATTTAGATAATTTTTTCTTTGGTTGTTGCAAAGAGAATTTCTTTCTCGTCATTGCGAGGAGATTTAGCGACATGGCAATCCACTTTGCCACAGACTCTGAGCTTTTGACGAGGTGGATTGCCACGCCACGCTTTCTGTTCCTTGTAATGACGAAAAAAGAAATAAGCTTATAATAAAATACAAAAACTAACCAAATCTTCCGGTAATGTAATCTTGAGTTTGTTGGTTATTTGGGTTTGTGAAAATTTTGCCAGTTGTATCATATTCAACAACTCTTCCCATATTAAAGAAAGCAGTTTTATTAGAAACACGTGCAGCCTGCTGCATTGAGTGAGTTACAATAATTATCGTGAAGTTATCTTTTAATTCATCAATTAGCTCTTCAATTTTTGCGGTGGCAATTGGGTCTAAAGCTGAACATGGTTCATCCATTAATATTACTTCTGGTTTAACAGCGATGGTTCTTGCAATGCAAAGTCTTTGTTGTTGACCACCAGAAAGTCCGGTTGCTTGATCATTTAAGCGGTCTTTCACTTCATTCCAAAGACCAGCTTTGATTAAACTGCACTCAACAATTTCATCTAGTTCTTTTTTGCTTGAAAAAAGGCCATGAATTCTTGGGCCATAGGCCACATTTTCATAAATTGATTTTAAAAAAGGGTTGGGTTTTTGAAATACCATTCCAACAGTTGCTCTAAGTAGTACTAGATCAAGGCCTGAGCGATAAATATCTTCGTTATCAATTTTAATTTTACCTTCAACGCGACAGTTTAAAATTGTATCATTCATACGGTTTATACAGCGTAAAAAAGAAGATTTTCCACAGCCAGAAGGACCAATTAAAGCGGTAACTCCACCTTTTTCAAAATCTAAATTAATGTCAAACAAAGCTTGTTTTTGACCATAAAATAGGTTGACATTTTGTGCTGAAATTTTGCTTGTCATTATTGCTTGCTTTGAGGTTAATTAAAGTTAATTTCTCTGATAATAAATATTTTTTTTCAAAATAACAATTTCATTTATCAAATGAAGTTAAAAAAAAGACTAATACCTCAATCTTTATACGGAAGATTTTTGCTGATGATTGCTTTGCCGGCTTTGATTGTGCAAATTGTTTCTATTTATGTTTTTTACTATAGTCACGTTGACGTTGTAAGTAAGCATATGGCTAGAAGTGTGGTTTCTGAAATGGTTTTTATAAGAAATACCATGAGTAATCCAGATAATCGTCAATTGCTTAGAAATTTTTCTAGAGATCTTGATATTAAATTTTCTTTTGAGAGAAAAAATTTCAGAAAAAAATCTAAAATTGCAGATAGTAGCTGGTCAAATCACTGGTTATACAAATATATCAATCTTTTCCCTCTTATTGACCCTTACAATCGTTTTAAATTAGAACTGAAAGAAAGAAAGTTCACGCCGTATGAAATTTATGAAAATCCAGAAGATGATGATCTTATTATGGTGAAAGTTACAACTTCTAGGGGAATAATTTCTTACGATATTCCAATTAAAAGAATTGCTAGCTCTAGCGCATACGTATTTACTCTGTGGATGTTTTTAACTGCACTTGTTACTTCTTTCATATCTATAATATTTTTAAGAAACCAAATTAGATCAATTAAATATTTGAGTTTTGCTGCTGAGAAGTTTGGACGTGGTCAAGATGTTCCCAATTTTAAACCCAGTGGTTCAAAAGAAATAAGATCAGTTGCAATTTCTTTTATTAAAATGCGCGAAAGAATTGCCAGACAAATTAGTCAAAGAACTGATATGCTTTCAGGAGTTTCGCATGATCTAAGAACTCCGCTTACCAGAATGAAGTTGCAGCTTGAAATGATGAAACAAAGTGAAGAAATTGAAGAGTTAAAGTGCGATATTTCTGATATGGAAAAATTGGTCGATGAATATCTTGATTTTGCCAGAAGCGACGACAAAGAAAAAGGAAGAATAACAAAAATTCACGAATTCATAAAAGATAGAATTATCAATTATTATTCTAAGATGAATAAGAAAATAGGTTTTATAGTTGAAATATCTGAAGATTTAGAAGTGATGGTAAAAAAATTGGCTCTTAAACGAGCTTTGATGAACTTAATTGATAATGC
>VHBV01000189.1 GCA_016882165.1 Candidatus Pelagibacterales bacterium | reverse complement strand
CTGACGAAAAAACTTTGATAGAGCTACAATCAAAGAAGATGTGCCATTATGTTGGTTCTTACTGTTCACAGAAAGTTCCATTACTTGGAAAATGTCTAAAAACCAAAAAAACATACTGCTGTTTTAACTCAAAAATTGCTCGAGTAATTATGGAGCAGGGTAGAGCGCAACTCGGAAAGGGTTGGGGTTCTGCCGAATCTCCTGACTGCGGTGGATTTACTCCGGATGAATTAGGTCGTCTCCAATTTGATAAGATGAATCTAAGTGAAATTGCTGCTGATATTGCTGGAAGCGTTGTAGTGCCAGATAAGACCTATCTTGAAGGTAAAGTTAAAACAACTTTGGAGGGGTATGGTCAAAAATCTAACTAAATTCTTATTTCTGATTTTAGTAATAACATCATTTTCATCACATGCCTTCGCAGCAGATTACTGCAAGAAATATAAGTTGGGTTGGAATTTTACCTGTGATTCCAAAGTTGAAGAGAAAGAAGTGGATAAAGATGTTAAAAAAGACGCTAAACAATCAAAAGAAGATCAATCGGATTATGCTGAGCAGCTTGCGAGGATAAAACAGACTTTGGAGGATAAGAAAGCAAAGGCGGTAATATATCCCACAGAAGATAACATAAAGGACTACATGTCCTATCAACAGAAGGCTCTTGATAGGTCTGGAATATTCGCAGATCAATGGCGCCGAGTTCTTTGGAAAAACCCAGAATTAGATTACACCCAAAAAAGACCAGTCTCCAAGGTAGGTAAAGAATCTTGGATAGATCAGCGTAATCAAGATGTTACGGATACAATAAAAAACATAAATGAACGCTACGGAATCTTCTTTTTGTTTAACTCCACCTGCCCGCACTGTCATCGTTATTCACCAATTTTGAAAAGTTTCCAAGAGAAGTATGGAATCACAATTATGCCAGTCTCAATGGATGGAGGTGCTTTGCCCGAGTGGGATAATATCATGGTTAATCGTGGCCAAGTTGAGAGGATGGGAATCGAAGTCAATTCAGTTCCAGCAACGATTCTTTTTGATAAAGAAACCAGACAAGTTCTTCCAGTAGGATTTGGTGTTTTATCCCATTCTGAGCTCGAAGAGCGAATTTACGCAATTACAAAACTCGGAGTTGGTGATGATTTCTAACAGAAAAACTAAAAAAGCAGCAAACAATATGACTGTAAATAAATATTACTGCTTTTCTGCTTTTGTGATAATATTCTTTTATTTCTTTATTTCCTTTATTGCCTTTTTTGTTCCAAAAAATGCTGTAGCAAAGTCTGTTGGTGATTCGATGGGTGATTTCTGGAAGAATGCCGGAGGTAGTTATTCTAACTCAACAGATGCTGGTGGCTACAAACTTCAGGGCGCTGGTTATTACACTGGCGGAAACTTTACCGCTAGAACAAAAGTAGTGAATGTTAATCCAGTATCAATTGTTCCCCCAGGAATAAGAGCTGGTTGTGGAGGTATTGATGTATATACTGGATCATTTTCTCACATAAATACTGACCAATTTGTTGCCTTAATGAAGGCAATTCCAAGCAATGCTACAGGTTTTGCGTTCCAACTAGCTCTTGAAACCATGAGTCCTTCTATTAAAGGAACTATGGATCAACTTCAGTCTATATTAGACAGAGTTAATAGTATGAATATGAATTCATGTGATTTAGCTCAAGGTCTTGTAGGTAGTGGTTTAGCGGCAATGGGTAAAGCTGGTAAGTATTGTGAGGTAACAGCTAATAATAAAGGTTGGGCAACGGATTATGCTCGTGCCAAAAATGAATGTGGAACTGGTGGTAAATCTTCTCAGCATATTAAGAATGCGAATAATGTGTTTGGTGATCAAAGGCCTTATGATATCAATATTGCTTGGGAAGTACTTAAAAAATCCAAAATACTACAAGAAGATAATAATGATGAGCTAGCCCAATTTGTACAGGCACTTACTGGAACAATAATTATAAAATCTCCAGCCAGTGAAGATGCTGGACCTCAAACATCTTATAAGAAAAATATCATAGTAGAGAATGAGACTTTGAAAGCTATTATGGAAGGTGGATCAATTACTGTACTTGCTTGTGATGAGAAAGATAAATGTTTAAATCCGACTGAGAAAACAATTACCATTCCGGAGAGTAATGGTTTTAAGAAAAGGGTTTCAAAAGCTATGGAAGAGATGTCAAGCAAGCTTGCAACTGGTGAGAAATATGAACAAAAGCACATCGATATTGTAACTAAAACCTCAATTCCAATCCAGAAAGCGATGGTAGTGAGACAAGCTTACTTTAGGTCAGCCTCAGCAGCGAGTGGTATTAATCCAGAGTATTATAGTTCAATTGTAGCAATAGATATGTTGTATGGTTATTTAGACGAAATTTTAAAGTCAGTTTATGAGCAATCTAAGCAGGTTAAGAACTTTGATGAAGAAAATATGATTAAGTTCCAAAGAGGTGTTGAGAAAGCAAGAGAAGAATTGGCGAGATATAAAATTGATAGCAAGGACTCATTTGAGCAGGCTCGCAAAATCATTGAAGAAACCCAAAAGATAGAATCCATGCTTGCTGCTCGTATGGGTAATATACTGCT
>VHBV01000188.1 GCA_016882165.1 Candidatus Pelagibacterales bacterium | reverse complement strand
TATGTTTTCAAACATGGTAATATACCCTTCTTTATATGGATAAAACAAGAATCTTAAGTGATTATTAGCTATTGTCAGGTTTTTATGGGGGTGTAAGCTGTAATTCTCGGAAGGAAGAACAGGAAAGCCACGATAATTTACAATAAACCGCTCTACAAACTCAGAAGAAAAATCGAGATCTTCTTCGGAAAACTTAAAGAAAATAAACGCTTGGCAATGAGATATGACAAATCAGACCAATTGTTTCTGAGCTTCATCGCTCTAGCGGTAGTGAAGATTTTGTTAAAATTAATAATTAGCTAACAGTGTCTAACTAATTTATCACCTTCTTCATCTTCTTAATCACACTTCCAAGTCCATCAAAAATTGCTTCTCCAATTAAAAAGTGACCAATATTTAACTCAGCAATTTGTGGTAATTTAGCAATAATTTTTGCTGTATCATAATTCAATCCGTGTCCAGCATGGCATTCTAAGCCAATTCTTTCGCATAGCTCGGCACATTCTTTTATTTTTAGAAATTCTTTTTTTTGTTTCTCTCCTTTTTTGTGACAAAATTCTCCAGTATGAATTTCAACTATGTCAGCTCCAATTTCTTTTGATTTTCTAATTTGAGTTTCATTGGCATCAACAAAAAGAGAAACTCTAATTTTCTTGGACTTAATTTTCTTGATCATGTCACGTAAAGTTTTTTCACCCTTTATAACGTCAAGTCCACCTTCTGTAGTAACCTCTTGTCTCTTTTCTGGAACAATACATACAGCATTTGGTTTGGTTTTTAAAGCAATTTCAAGCATTTCTTCCGTTGCTGCCATTTCCAAATTTATGGGTAGTTTAATTTCTTTTTTTAACCTTTTTAAATCTTCATCACGAATGTGTCTTCTGTCTTCACGTAAGTGAATTGTAATGCCATCAGCTCCACTTTTTTGAGCTAAAATTGCAGCTGCTACAGGATCTGGATGAATTCCACCTCTTGCATTTCTGATCGTTGCAACGTGATCTATATTAACTCCAAGTCTTATTTTTGTTTTCTTATTTTTTGCCATTCTTAATAAGATAGTTGTTTATTTTTTGAAATTTTTTTTTCATAAAAAACTAAAAATGATAAATAACAAACGCAACCTAAAATTATAGTAATTGGAAAACCAGATGCGTTAAATATTTTTACTAAAAAACCGCATAGTAAAGTTCCAGATAAAGCTCCACAAGAACCAATTAGTTGAAAAGTTGCATTTGCGGCAACTAATTTTTCTTTGCTATAATCTTCATTAATTACTTTAAATACCGAAACGTAAATCATTGCAATTGTAATTCCAAAGAAAAAATAAGATATAAGTAAGAAAATATAATATTGTTTGAAGAATATAATGCCAATGAAACAGATTAGTGAACCTAAAAATCCACAGTTAATTAATTTATAAGGATCCCATTTTTTTAAAGCAAAACCAACCCATAAGTCAAAAAAAGCACTTGTCATATAAGCGCTTATTAAAAGTCCAGCAATCTCACTTTTAAGTCCAATTCCAATTCCAAAAATTACTGTAAATGAAAAGCAAAGATAAATTTGGAAATCCACAAAAAATCTAGCTAGAAAAGCTCTGGGGTTATTTCTAAAAAATTGTAAGAAACTAATTCTTTCAGAAGTTATTTTTGGCTCGCTGTTATTAAACAAAGGTTTTAAACAAAAATAAGATCCAATTACAAAAATAGCTGAAGTTACAAAGCTAAAGTAATTAGAAGATCCTAATATTTTCACAATTAAAGGTCCCAAGGCAATTCCAATTGAAACTGCGGTACTTAAAATTCCAATAGCGATTCCACGTCTTTCGTTGTTAACTAGAATATTAAGCCAAGATTGTCTTGTAATTACTTGCATGAACCATAAATTGCCCATCAAAAAGACTAAAAAAATCCATAAAAATAAATTTTGATAAAAATAAGATATCAAAATAATTGATGCGTAAGAAAAAGAAGCAATTTTAAATCCTTTGCCAATTGTAAGTTTAGCAACTATTCTGCTAAGTAGAAAAGACATTATAATATTGCCAGCAATATCAAAAGTGAAAGCAAAACCAATATGCGACGATTCCACATTATTTTTGTTAAGCAAAGCAGGGAAAGTAACCATGTTAATTCCATTTGCTATTGCGAATAAAAATATACTCAAAAATAGTAAATTTACTTCACGAGGAAAAGACAATTCTTTTAAAACTTTTTGCACTTTTATTGATTTAGTTTGTTGAAAAGATGTTTCTAAGGGTTTAATTTAATTCAAAGTTATAATCCATAAAATTAATTATATACTTAACTTATCTGACTCACAATGGTTCAGCAAAATTCTAAAACTCCTCTTCTCGATAAAGTTAATATTCCTGTTGATTTAAGAAATTTTTCTTTGGATCAATTAAAACAGCTTGCTGAAGAATTACGTTATGAAACTATAGCTTCAGTTTCTAAAACTGGTGGACATTTGGGAGCAGGACTTGGTGTTGTTGAACTTACTTGTGCAATACATTATGTTTTTGATACGCCTCAAGATAAGTTAATTTGGGATGTTGGCCATCAAGCTTATCCTCATAAAATTTTAATGGTTGGAGAG